>DATGZZ010000463.1:0-3001 GCA_035296945.1 Reyranella sp. | reverse complement strand
ACCTCGCCCTCGTCGGCTGGCTGCAGGCGATGGGCCTCAAGCCCGACAGCTATACGCCGCTCGCCCTGATGAACGAGGATCCGCCCGGCGTCCAGGTTTCGAGCGCGAGCCCGCACAAGACGGTGAAAGAACTGGCCGATGCCATCAAGGCTGCGCCTCCAGGCAAGCTGAAGGCGTCAGGCACCGGTCAAGGCGGCATCTGGCATCTGGCCCTGGTCGGGTGGCTCACCGCCATGGGTCTCAGGCCCGATCACGTGGCTTGGGTTCCATCGAACGGCGCGGCGCCGGCCATGCAGGATCTCGCCGCCGGCGGGCTCGACATCGTGACCTGCTCGGTGCCGGAAGCCCGCGCCATGATTGAAGCCGGCAAGGCGCGGAGCCTCGCCGTCATGGCGGCGGAGCGCAACCCCACCTTCAAGGATGTGCCGACGCTCAAGGAAGCGATGGGCATCGATTACACCACTGGCGCCTGGCGCGGCTTTGCCGGGCCAAAGGGACTGCCGGCCGACGTCGCCAGGGCCATGACGGAAGCGCTGAAGAAGGTCAACGAGTCCACCGAGTTCCGCGAGTTCATGGCCAATCGCGGGTTCGGCGTGAAGTGGGCCGATGGTGCGGGCTTCGCAAAATTCATGGACGAGGGCGACAAGGCGATGGGTGTGGCGATGAAAGCGGCCGGGCTTGCCAAGGGGTGAACCGGACGACCTGGGGCTCGCCATGATCGCGGGCCTCAATTTGCTGAGCCGTCTTCCTTTTCCGCCTGCGCAGTCCGATGCAGCTGCCCGATCGCGTGACAGGCCTGTTCATGGTCGCCCTCGGCGGCCTCGCGGCCTACGGGGGCTCGCGTCTGCCGCCAGTGCCGGGCCAGCAGATAGGCCCCAACGTGTTTCCGCTCGTGGTCGGCATCGGTCTCGCGATCTGTGGAGGCATGATCGCATTCGGCGTCGGTCGCCATTACGAGGAGGAAGCCGAATCCGACCTCGCCAAGATCACCGGCCGGATCGCGGCCGGCAACGCCGATGCGCGATCGCGTTGGTGGCGCGGCCTCAAAGCGCTCGTGCCTCCCGCATTGCTGCTCTTTTATGTTGTTGCCGTCGACCGGCTGGGCTTCCTGCCGACGGCGGCCGCCATGGTGCTGACCGGGTCGCTGGCATTGGGGGCGCAGCTGCGCCTTGCCGTCGCCATGGCAATCGGCGCGCCGCTCATCGTCAATCTGGTGTTCTCCAAGCTCTTGCGCGTTCCCTTGCCGTCTGGCCTTCTGCCGTTGCCGTGGCTGGGCCTGCCATGAGCACCGTGGCGGAAGCCTTCTCGCTGGTCCTGCAGCCGGACGTCCTCGTTGCGATCCTGTTGGCGTCGATCTACGGATTGGTGGTCGGCTCGCTGCCCGGCCTATCCGCCACGATGGCAACAGCGCTGCTGGTGCCGGTCACGTTCTATCTCTCGCCGATCGCGGCGGTGGCGACCATCATCGCGGCGTCCGCCATGGCGATCTTCTCCGGCGACATCCCGGGCGCGCTCTTGCGCATCCCCGGCACCCCGGCCTCCGCCGCCTAGATGGCGCTCGGCATCTGTGTGTGGTTCAGCGCGCTTGGCGGTATTGCCGGTACGATCTCGTTGATGGCGTTGGCGCCCCCGCTCGCCGAAATGGCGCTCAACTTCTCCACCTACGAATATTTTTGGCTCGCCTTGCTCGGCCTCATGTGCGCCACCATGGTGGCTCGATCCTCGCCGGTCAAGGCGATCGCCAGTATGCTGATCGGCCTGCTCGTCTCCTGCATCGGCATCGAGAACCCTGCCGGCACGCCGCGCTTTACCTTCGGCAGCACGGATCTGCTCGGCGGCATCGAGCCGATTCCGGCGCTGGTCGGCGTGTTTGCAGTCTCCGAGGTCATGCGGGCGATGCTAACGTCAGAGCCGCCCAAGCTGCCGTACCGGCGGTTCGGCAGCATCCTCGCCGGCCAGCTGGCGCTGACGAAGAAATATGTGGCCCCGCAGGTGCGCGGCAACATCGTCGGCATTATCATCGGCGTGTTGCCCGGCGCGGGCGCCGACATGGCGGCCTGGGTCAGCTATTCGATGTCGAAGCGCTTTTCCAAGGAGCCGGAGAAATTCGGCACCGGCCACCCGGAAGGGCTGATCGAAGCGGGCGCCAGCAACAACGCCAGCCTCGCCTCCGGCTGGGTGCCATCCTTGTTGTTCGGCATTCCCGGCGACACCATCACTGCCATCGCCATCGGCGTTCTTTATATGAAGGGGCTCAATCCGGGCCCGACGCTCTTCACCGAGCGGGCGTCGAGCATGTATGCGCTCTACATCATCTTCATCATCGCCAACATCATCATGATCCCGCTCGGCATCGCCATGATCCGCATCGCCGCGCTGGTGCTGCGCGCGCCGCGCGCCTCTGTGATGCCGGTGATCGTCCTCCTGTGCGCGGTCGGCGCGTTCGCGACCGGCAACAACCTGTTCGCGGTCGTCACCGTCGCCGCCTTTGGGGCCATCGGCTACGTGATGGAGCGCAACGGCTACCCGGTCGCTGCGATGGTGCTCGGCATCGTCATGGGCACGATGGTAGAGCAGGCCTTCGTGACCTCGCTCATCAAGTCGGATGGCAGTATCCTGCCCTTCTTCAGCCGCCCGGTCGCCGCTGTTCTTGCCGCGATGACCATCGCAGCCCTCCTGTGGCCGCTGGGCGCATGGGCGTGGGCCCTGTTACGGCGGCAGCTGGCCTAAATACGGGCCCCTTCGCCCTCCCAGAACACCAGTGGCACTCGGGGCAACATGGCGAGTTTGGTTAAAGGGCGCAGGACGAGTACGCAGCAGCACAGGCTGTGTTGGAGAGCGGGCCGGCCAGGCCAGTCACCGGTCGAGAGTGATTCCGCCGGCGTCTACACAATAGAGTGCTAATGTCCGATAAGGCGGGCTTACCGGACATTAGCCGCTGACGTGCGACTCCGCGCTTAACGGCTTTGTTTCGCGATGGGCTGTCCCGCCAGAGATTAAT
>DATGZZ010000462.1:0-2454 GCA_035296945.1 Reyranella sp. | reverse complement strand
AGAACCTGATGGCCAAGGACCTGAAGCCGCGCGACATCGTCGTGCGCGATTCGATCCGCAACGCCACGATCGTGGCCATGGCGATCGGCGGCTCGACCAACGTGACCCTGCACGCGCCGGAGATCGCGCGCGCCGCGGGCTATGCCGACTTCTGGAAGGACATCATCACTCCGGAGGAGTTCAACTACCTTTCCCAGCACATCGTGCCCGTGCTCACCGACGCGCGGCCGTACGGCAAGTACTCCATGGTCGACATCGACCGGGTGGGCGGCATCCAGGTGATTGTCGCTGAGTTCCTGGACGCCGGCCTGCTGAATGGCGACGTGATGACCTGCACCGGCGAGACGCTGGCGGCCCAGGTCGAGCGCCTGGGCGCCGGGCGCGCCGACGGCAAGGTGATCTACAGCGTCGACAAACCCTACAAGCCGACCGGTGGGCTCCGCGTGCTGGGCGGCAACCTGTCGCCGGACTTCTCCGCCATCCTCAAGCTCGCGGGCGTCGAAGGCGGCCTGGAGAACAACATCTTCCGCGGCAAGGCCCGCATCTTCGAGGGCGAGCAGGGCCTGCTCGACGCGCTCGACCAGGCGCCCGGGCAGTTCCAGAACCACGACATGGTCATCGTGCGCTACGAGGGGCCGAGCGGCGCGCCGGGCATGCCGGAGATGCTCGATCCGACCTCGCGCATCACCACGCTCTGCCGCGAGCGCGGCATCATCGTCGGCCTGATGACGGATGCCCGCTTCTCGGGCGGCTCGGTCGGCCTGGTGATCGGCCATGTCGGCCCCGAGGCGGCGCTGGGCGGCCCGATCGCCTTCATCGAGAACGGCGACGAGATCGTGGTCGACCTCAACACCAACGAGCTCAACTGCACGGCGCTCGCCGACCCAGCCGTCCTCGCCAAGCGCAAGGCAGCGTGGGAGAAGGTCGTCGCCGGCAATGGCGGCATCCATCCCAACTGCGGCGCGGCGGATACCCGCCTGCTCCACCGCGCCCGCCTCACCGCCGTGCCGGCCACACGCGGCGGCGGCCTGCATCCCAACCGCGAGATCTGGGTGCGCGATCCGCGCAAGGCCGAGCGGTCCGGCTTCAAGCTAGGCAACAAGTACCGGCCACAGGCGAACAAGGCATTCTAGCGCCGCGCTGCGCGCGTCAGGTATTCGCGGCCGAGCTTGGCCAAGACGCAGCGCGTCTATATCGTCTCTTGGTTGCCGCCCGCCACTCGAAGCCAAGAGGCCGTGATGTCACTCACCAACGCGCCCGATCCCGCCATCCGCCAGGCCGTCGTAGAGCAGGACCTGAAGAACGTCCTGCATCCCATCGTCCAGCACAAGGCGCTGGAGGCCAAGCAGATCGTGGTGACCGGCGCCGAGGGCTCGACGATCTACGATGCCGATGGCACCGCCTATCTCGACGCCATGGCCGGACTGTGGTGCGTCAATATCGGCTACGGCCGCGCCGAACTGGCCGAGGTGGCGGCGGAGCAGCTGCGCCAGCTTGCGTATTTCCCGCATACCGCGATGAACCTGCCGGCCGCGGCGCTGGCCGAGAAGATCAACGGGCTGATGGGCGGCGGCTACCACACCTACTTCGTCAACTCGGGCTCCGAGGCGAACGAGGCCGGCTTCAAGATCGCCCGCCAGTACATGAAGCACGAGCATCCCGGGCACTATCGCTTCAAGACCATCAGCCGCTACTTCTCTTATCACGGCACGACGCTCGCGACCCTGGACGCCGGCGGCATGGGCGAGCGCAAGGCGAAGTTCGAACCGTACTCCGGCGACTTCGTGCACGTCGCCCATCCCTACTGCTATCGCTGCCCGTTCGGCCTCGACTATCCGAGCTGCGGCATGGCCTGCGTGAAGAACATGGAGACCACCATCCTGGGCGAAGGTCCCGAGACGGTCGCCGAAGTGCTGGTCGAACCCATCATGAGCGGCGTCGGCGTCGCCGTGCCGCCCGACGAATACCTGCCCGAGGTCGAGAAGCTCTGCCGCAAGTACGGCATCCTTCTGCATGTCGACGAGGTGATCAACGGCTTCGGCCGCACCGGCAAGATGTTCGCCCACCAGCACTATGACGTCGCGCCCGACATCGTCGCCATCGCCAAGGGCATTTCTAGCGCCTACCTGCCCATTGCCGCGACGGTGGTGAAGAACAGCGTGTTCGACAGCTTCTACGGCGAGGCATCGGAAAACCGGCAGGTCGGGCAGGTCAACACCTATGGCGGGCACCCGGTCTCTGCCGCCGTCGCCGTCCGCAACATCGAGATCCTGGAAGCCGAGAAGCTGGCCGACCGCGCGGCCGACGTGGGCGCCTATCTGCAGGATGGACTGCGCACCTTGATGAAGAAGCACAAGGTCGTGGGCGACGTCCGCGGCAAGGGCCTGCTGATCGGCGTCGAGCTGGTGAAGGACCGAACCAGCAAGGAGCCGGTCGATGCCAAGGCCATCACCG
>DATGZZ010000461.1:0-3233 GCA_035296945.1 Reyranella sp. | reverse complement strand
AAGATACCCGTGACGATGACGCCCAGAAGCATGGCTCCGACGGCTGCGAAGGCATCGGAACGGCCAGCAATCGCGGCAATCACGAAGAACAGCACGATCGGCGACAGCACCGGCAGCAGCGACGGGATCATCATCTCCTTGATCGCGGCCTTGGTGAGCATGTCGACGGCGCGGCCGTAGTCCGGCCGATCGGTGCCCGCCATGATGCCGGGCTTCTCCTTGAATTGACGACGCACTTCCTCGACCACCGACTGGGCCGCGCGGCCGACAGCCAGCATCGACATGCCGCCGAACAGGTATGGCAGGCCACCGCCGATCAGCAGACCGACCACGACGTAGGGGTTGGTCAGAGAGAAGCTGACGGCTTTGATGCCGAGCTTGCCCTGGGCGATGAAGTAGTCGAGGTCCGACGTGTAGGCCGCGAACAACACCAGCGCTCCGAGGCCGGCCGAGGCAATGGCGTAGCCCTTGGTGACGGCCTTGGTGGTGTTGCCGACCGCGTCGAGCGCGTCGGTGTTCTTGCGCACTTCCTTCGGCAAGCCCGCCATCTCGGCAATGCCGCCGGCATTGTCGGTGACCGGGCCGTAGGCATCGAGTGCCACGATCATGCCGGCGAGCGCCAGCATGGCGGTCGTGGCGATGGCGATGCCGAACAGGCCGGCCAGCACGTAGCAGACCACGATGCCGGCGCAGATCAGCAGCGCCGGCAGGGCCGTCGCCTCCATCGACATCGCGAGACCGGCGATGACGTTGGTGCCGTGGCCGGTGACCGACGCCTGGGCCACCGCCTTGACCGGACGATAGTCGGTGCCGGTGTAGTACTCGGTGATCCATACGATCAGGCCGGTGATGGCCAGACCAACCAGCGAGCACCAGAACAGCGTCATGCCGGTGAACTGACGATCGCCGACCTTGAGCACGGTGGCGTTGCCGATCACCCAGTCGGTGACGAACCAGATGGCCGGGATCGACAGCACGGCGGCGGCGATCACGCCCTTGTACATCGCCCACATGATGCCGCCGTCGGAGCCGAGGCGGACGAAGTAGGTGCCGATGATCGAGGTGATGATGCAGGCGCCGCCGATGGCCAGCGGATAGACCATCAGCTTGTAGACCAGCGCCTGGTCGGCCGCGAAGAAGATCGAGGCCAGGACCATGGTGGCGACGATGGTCACCGCGTAGGTCTCGAACAGGTCGGCCGCCATGCCGGCGCAGTCGCCGACATTGTCGCCGACGTTGTCGGCGATGGTGGCCGGGTTGCGGGGGTCATCTTCCGGGATGCCGGCTTCGACCTTGCCGACCATGTCGCCGCCGACGTCCGCACCCTTGGTGAAGATGCCGCCGCCGAGACGGGCGAAGATCGAGATCAGCGAGGCGCCGAAGCCCAACGCGACCAGCGCGTCGATCATCTCGCGGCTGCCCGGGGCGACGCCCATCTTCATGAGGACGGCGAAGTAGCCGACGACGCCCAGGAGGGCCAGGCCCGCCACCAGCATGCCGGTGACCGCGCCCGCCTTGAAGGCAAGGTCGAGGCCCTGCCCCAGGCTCTTCTGCGCGGCGACCGCAGTGCGCAGGTTGGCGCGCACCGAGACGTTCATGCCGATGAAGCCGGTGGCACCCGACAGCACCGCGCCGATCAGGAAGCCGACGGCGGCATGTTTGCCGAGCAGAATGAAGAGGATCACCAGGACGACGACGCCGACGATGGCGATGGTCGTGTACTGGCGGCGCAGATAGGCGCTGGCACCCTCCTGGATCGCCTGCGCGATCTCTTGCATGCGCGCAGTGCCGGAGTCGGCGGCCATGACCCGCGATGCAGTCACCACGCCGTAGAGCACGGCGATGATACCGCAGGCGACGACGGCCCAGATTACGGTAGACATTGTTGGCTAACCTATTGTTTTTGACGGCATTTCCAGCCTTGCGCGTGCCGAAGTTTCAGGATCTCCCCCGGCGCGAGGCGGGCGGAAAATGGCAGAACGCCACAATCTGCGCAACCCGTAGCGGGGAAAAGCCACGTTGCCTCAAGGGCTTGGCTTCAGACACGCGAGGGGTGGCGCAAGCGGAAAATGCCGATGACCAGGAAGGCGACCAGCACCAGCGCGAGGGCGAAGTAGTTGAGGACCGCCCAACCCTGCACTTCCAGCACGACCGAGGCCATCAGGCTTGCGGTTGCGGTCGTGCCGAACACCATGAAGTCGTTGAAGGCCTGGGCTTTGCCGCGCTCGGCCTGGCGATAGGTGGTCGTGAGCAAGGTCGTGGCGCCGACGAACATGAAGTTCCAGCCGACACCGTTCAGGCCAAGCGCGATACGGAAGTGCCACTCGGTGACGCCGGTCAGGGCGACGACGACGCCCAGCACCAGGAGGGCGATGCCGACCATCATCATGTTGAACACGCCGAAGCGGGCGATCAGGTTGCCGGTGAAAAAGGCCGGCACGAACATGCCCATGACGTGGACGAAGATGGTGATCGGCGCCTCGGTGGCCTTGAGGCCGCACATCACGATGGCCAACGGCGAGGCGGCCATGACGAAGGACATCACGCCGAACGCGATCACCGCGCCGGCGCAGGCCACCATGTAGGTCGGCTGCGTTACGATCTCGAACAGGGGGCGCTGCGGACCCGAATGGTCCTCCGTCTTCACGGGCGGGAACTCGATAAAGCCCAGCACGGTGAAGACGATGGCATGGATGACGATGGCGGCGCAGAAGCTCGCCTGGAACAACGGCAGCCAGAGCTCGGGCGTGAAGCGTGCCAAGGCAGGACCGAGGATGCCCGCGATGACGCCGCCCGCGGTCACATAGGAGATCGCCTGGGCACGGAAGTGGCCCGGCGCCAGTTCGACGGCGGCGAAGCGGTAGAGCTGCATGTTGGCTACGGCATAGCCCAGGCACAGGCCACCCAGGCACATCACCAGGAAGCTGCCCATGCCAAGCCCGATCGCCGCGCAGCTGGCGCCGACCATGCCCATCAGTGAGCCGATGCGGAAACCGAACTTGCGGCCACGGCGCATCATCAGCATCGAAGCGGGAAACACCGCCAGCATGACGCCGAGATGCTGCATGGTGACGGGCAGGTTCGCCCACATGCGCATGTCGGAAGAGACGATGGTCAGCACCGCGAGCGCCGAGGAGGCGAACATCAGCGTGTTGCTGCTCTGCGTCAGCGCCTGGCACGTCGCGAGGAGCCCGATGTTGCGCAGCGAACGGCGGGGCATGGGACCACCCGAC
>DATGZZ010000460.1:0-5376 GCA_035296945.1 Reyranella sp. | reverse complement strand
GTGCGCAACATTCGCAATGACTACATGCTCGACCGCGCGAAGCAGAAAACGGAGAGCTTCACCGGCATCATGGGCGTGAGCGAGCAGGATGCTGCCATCCAGGACAGTCAGGGCCCGATCCAGGACCGCACCCGGGAGCATCTCGGCCCGACCGACATCGGCATCGTCGAGTTCCGCAAGCTCGTGATGGGGGCTGCGCGTGCCCTGCAGCAGGGCAGTGAGCCAAAATCGACACAGGCTGCGAACAAATACGCCGTGCGTTCCGGCGGCTGGGTCGCCGATCCGAGCAAGGATCTATCTGCAGTCATGACCGAGCGTTTCGGTCATCGGCACGGCTACGTCGGAAACGAGTATGGGCTGGGAGAATAGTTAGACCGGCTGCACCCTCTGCTCTATCGTTCCCGGGAAAGTTCGAGACCGGGAGACCTCACAGTGACCGTCAAAATCTATGGGCCCACAGCTTCCCGCGCGGCGCGCGCGCTGTGGATCGTGCACGAGCTCGGCATACCGTTCGAGCATGTCGCGATGGAGATGAAGGATCTCAAGAACGCCGACTATCTGAAGATCAATCCCAACGGCAAGGTGCCGGCCCTGGTCGACGGCGACTTCAAGCTCTTCGAATCGATGGCGATCAACCTCTATCTTGCCGCCAAGCACGGCAAGGATGGGTTCTTCCCGGCCAGCCTCGAGGACCAGGCGGTCTGCCATCAGTGGAGCTTCTGGGGCATGACCGAGGTCGAGCGACCTCTGCTCACCATCCTGATCGACATGTTCATGACGGCACCCGACAAGCGCAAGCCTGAGGCCGTCGCCGAGGCGCAGAAGGCGCTGCCCAAGCCGTTTGCCGTCCTGAATGGCGCGCTGCAGGACCGCGAGTATCTTTTAGGCTCGAAGTTCACCGTGGCCGACTTGAACCTGGCGTCGATCTGCAGCTGGTCAAGGCCGATCAAGTTCGACTTCGGCCCCTTCCCCAAGGCCGGCGCCTGGCTCGAGCGCTGCCTGTCGCGGCCGGCCTTCAAGGCCGCGCGCGCGGCGAAGTAAACGGAGCTCATGTTCGGACCGCGGGCGTCCCGCCCGCTCATGATCATGAGCGGGCGGGACGCCCGCGGTCCGAATATGAATCCTACTCCGCAGGTGCCGGCTGCGCCGCCGCGGCACCGGCGGCGCGCGCCCGTTCGCCGGAGGGCAGCAGCAGCGCCACCAAGGTGATCGCGGCGGCGACACCCATGAGACCCTGGAACAGCAGCTCCAGGCTGCCGGTCGTCTCGCGCACCCAGGCGATCAGCATGATGGCGATCGGGCTGGCACCCAGTGCCACCACAAACTTCGCGCCGAAGCCCAGCCCGTGATAGCGGCTGGGCGTGTAGCGCGCGATCAGGATGTTCTCGATCGGCCCCGAGGCCGAGCTCAGGACCGCCGAGGCGATGGCGCCCAAGAGCGCCAGGTAGCCGTTGCCCATGGCCAGCGCCAGCATGGCCGGCACCTGCAGCGCCGAGGCGATGACATAGGTCGTCTTCAGCGGATAACGATCGATGATCGTGCGGCCCATGGCGTACTGCGCGATGCCCGAGACGACATAGATCATGGACGTCGCGAGACCGACCCACAGCACGACCTGCGTCGCCAGGCCCCACGATGCCAGCAGCGCGCGCAGGCCCGCGATATCGTCGGCGAGCCGCGTCTCGAACACCAGCGCGGCGCCGAACATCACGGCCGCCCAGACGATGCCTTCGAGGGCCATGGTGACGGAGAGCACGGAGAAGACGCGCCAGAACTCGCGCTTGCCGGTCTGGACGCCGGCCATCGCGGGCATCGGCCGGTCGCCGACCTTGCCCTGCCGGATCTGCCAGGCGAGCATCGCGCCGACCGCGACACAGACGACGCCGGGCACGATGAAGGCGGCGCGCCACGAAGCGAGCGTGATCAGCACGCCGGGCACGATGCCATAGAGCGCGAGGCCGGCACTGCCCCACAGGCCGTTCACGCCCATGGCGTGGCCCTGCTCCTTGGCGGTGCGGATGATCCAGCCGATGCCGACCGAGTGGTAGATGGCGCCGAACACGCCAAGGCCGCACAGCGCCAGCATCAGCGCGAAGGTGTCGCCCGTGGCGACCAGGCCGCAGGCGATCGATGACAGGCCGAGCCCGATGAACATCACGACCATCATCAGCGGCGCGCCGAAGCGGTCGGAGGCCCAGCCGGCCGGCAGCGACATGACGCCGAGCAGGACGGCGGACGGCGCATAGAGCTCCAGCAGGCGCTCAGGGGCCAAGTCCCAGGTCACGGCCAGCGTCAGCACGATGACCGCATAGAACGCAGTCATCATGTGCATCAGGGCATGGCCAATGGACGAGAAGACCAGGACGCGCTGTCCCATGCCGAACGGCTGCTCGGACGCAACTTTCATCATGGCGCCTGTATCGGCCCCAGGCCGGGTCCGCGCAAGCCGGCTTGCGGCATCGCTGCCATTCGCGCTAAAGCCCCCTTGCCGCGGGGTCTTCCGCGGCACCGGTCGGGGCGTAGCGCAGCCTGGTAGCGCATCAGTCTGGGGGACTGGGGGTCGCAGGTTCAAATCCTGTCGCCCCGACCAATTTCCTCCCCATCCATCGACGACGTCGCCATGAACACCCGGCGTGCGCTGGCATTCATCTTCTGCACGGTGACGCTCGACTGTCTGGCGCTGGGGATCATGCTCCCGGTCCTGCCGACCATCGTGCTCGGCTTCATGGATGGCGACACCGCCGGTGCCGCCGAGATGTTCGGCGTGTTCGCCACGACTTGGGGCTTGATGCAGTTCCTCTGCTCGCCGCTTTTGGGCGCGCTGTCCGATCGCTACGGCCGCCGTCCCGTCATCCTGATCTCCTGCCTGGGCATGGGGCTCGACTATATCTTCATGGCGCTCGCACCCTCGCTCACCCTGCTGCTGGTCGGCCGCATCATCTCCGGCATCACCGCGGCCACCATCGCCACCTCCTTCGCCTACATCGCCGACGTCACCACGCCCCACGAGCGCGCCAAGTCGTTCGGCATCGTCGGTATGGGCTTTGGCCTGGGCTTCGTTCTGGGGCCGGCGATCGGCGGCCTGCTGGGCGGCTTCGACCCGCGCCTGCCGTTCTGGGTGTCGGCCGCGGCCTGCCTGATTAACGCTGCGTTCGGCTGGTTCGTGCTGCCTGAATCGCTGCCGCCGGAAAGGCGCATGGCGTTCGCCTGGAAGCGGGCCAATCCCGTGGGCTCGCTCAGGCTCCTGTTGTCGCACCGCCAGCTCATCGGGCTCGCGACCATCGACTTCATCGTCAATGTCGCCCACCAGGTGCTGCCGTCCGTCTTCGTGCTCTATGCCGCCTATCGCTACGGCTGGAACGAGGCGACGGTCGGTCTCACGCTGGCCTTCGTCGGCGTCAGCACCGGCGTCGTCTCCGGCTTCGTCGTCGGCCCCGCCGTGAAACGGCTCGGCACGCGGCGGGCGCTGCTGGTCGGCTTGGCGTTCGGTTGCCTCGGCATGGTGATCTACGGCCTGGCACCCACGGGTGAATGGTTCTGGGTCGGTGTGCCGGTGATGGCGCTGTGGGGCATCGTCGGCCCGTCGATCCTCGACTTGATGAGCCGGAGGGTGAGCGAATCCGAGCAAGGTCAGCTGCAGGGCGCCAACAGCTCTTTGCGCAGCATCACCGGCCTGATCGGCCCGGCGATCTTCACCACGACCTTCGCCTGGCTGCTCGGGTGGCTGCCCGGGGCGCCGTTTCTGTTTGCCGCGTTCCTGTTGCTCCTCGCTGTCGGGGTCACCTGGTTCGTCGCCAGACCGTCGGAGGCGCAAGCTCCATAGACGCCGGGGAGTGCCGCATGCCATCCTGTCACAAAATCGTAACAGTGGGGGACGCATGAAGACGGCGACGAAAGGCATCGGATTTCTTGCCGCCCTGGGCGCAATGACGCTGGCAATGCCCGCCTCGGCGCAGGGCGTGTTGAACGTCTACTGCTCGGTCCAGGTCGAATGGTGCACGCTGCTCGCCAACGAGTTTCAGAAGGCCAGCGGCGTCAAGGTGTCGGTGACGCAGAAGGGTTCGGGCGAGACCATCGCCCAGCTCAAGGCCGAGGCGCAAAACCCCAAGGGCGACGTCTGGTTCGGCGGCACCGGCGATCCGCATCTGCAGGCGGCCGAAGAAGGCCTGACCGAGGTCTACAAGTCGCCGAAGATGAGCGAGCTGCATCCCTGGGCGGTCAAGCAGAACACCGATTCGGGCGGCAGGACCGTCGGCATCTACGCCGGCGCGCTGGGTTTCGGCTTCAACAGCGAGCTTTTGGCCAAGAAGAATGTGAAGGCGCCAGCCTGCTGGGCCGACCTGCTGAAGCCCGAGTTCAAGGGCGAAATCCAGATGGCCAACCCCAACTCGTCGGGCACGGCCTACGTCGCGATCGCCACGCTGGTGCAGCTCATGGGCGAGGAAAAGGCATTCGAGTACCTGAAGAAGATGCACGCCAACATCAACGCCTACACCCGTTCGGGCACAGCGCCGATGAAGGCGGTGGCGCGCGGCGAGACCATGGTGTCGATCAGCTTCGTGCATGACGGCGTCACCGAGGCGCTGGCCGGCTTCCCCGTCAAGACGGCGACGCCGTGTGAGGGCACGGGCTACGAGATCGGCTCGATGAGCATCGTCAAAGGCGCGCGCAACATGGCCAACGCCAAGAAGTTTTACGACTGGGCGCTGACGCCCG
The DNA here is from genome assembly GCA_035296945.1 of Reyranella sp. Lineage (GTDB taxonomy): Bacteria > Pseudomonadota > Alphaproteobacteria > Reyranellales > Reyranellaceae > Reyranella. The sequence continues at coordinate 660 of DATGZZ010000460.1, read as the reverse complement.
AGGCGCAGAAGCTCGAAGCGCAGGCCAAGCAGTTCCAGGTGCCGTCCAACAAGGCGACGCCGCTGCCGCCCGAGGCGCCCAAGTTCGCCGACATGAAGCTGATCGACTATGACCAGGCCAAGTACGGCAAGTCGGCCGAGCGCAAGCGCCTGATCGCGCGATGGGACAGCGAGGTGGGCGCGCTGGCAAAGCCCTGAGATGACCCGTCTTCAGTGGAACGCGGACCTCCAGGTCCGCTCATCGTCATGATGCGGACCTGGAGGTCCGCGCTCCAATGACGCTGTCGCGCGCGCCGTTGGCGTGGTCGATCGCGGGCCTGGTCGCGGCAGTGGTGCTGCCTTGGTACGCGCTGCAGGAAGGCCTGGACTCCGCCGTCTGGCTGAGTGGGCTGTGGTCCTCGGAGGACTACGCTTCGGGCCTCGGCCAGCTCCTTGCGCACGGCAAATGGTGGCTGACCCCCGTTCTGGCGGCGCTCGTTGCCTGTCTCACTGTGGCCTTCCTGCCCCTCGAGCGCGAGCGGCAAGGCACCCTGCTCCTGATGGCAAGCGGCATCGGCCTTGTTCTGTTTGTCGCCCAGGCTCTCGGCATCGGCCTGCGAGGCTGGACCGCGGAATGGCTCAACGCCGCCTTCGGTGAATTGGCGGCGCGCCAAGTCGGCAA
>DATGZZ010000459.1:0-2521 GCA_035296945.1 Reyranella sp. | reverse complement strand
GACGGCGTGAACATCGCCGCCCGCCTGGAAGGCACCAACAAGGAATTCCATACCCGCATCCTGATCAGCCATGCGGTCTTCAAGGAAGCGGGCGAGCGGCTGTGCGTGCGGCCGATCGACGATGTCACGGTCAAGGGGCGGCGCGGCAAAGTGCCGATCTACGAGCTGATGGGTGTCTACGGCGCCGACGATCCCGGCCTGGAGCCCAGTCCCGAGACCCAACGGTTAGCCAAGTTGACGCGGCTCGCCTATGAGGCCCTGGTCAAGGAAGACCACGCTATGGCATCGCGCCGCTACCGCGAGATTCTGGCGGAGTTTCCCGACGATCCGGTTGCGTCGACGTTGGTCAAGCGGCCTGTGACGGCATAGGAGAGGTTGCCGTTTGTGCGAAGGGCATTGGTGGGGACTGTGCCTGGGAAGTGTGTCTTGGGGGTAATTGACGTGTCGAAGCCTAGACTGGTGTCGGACACCTCGTCCGAGCTGGCGCTCGCGGCCTTGCGACCGAGCGAATATACCGCGGCCCTGATCCAGGTGCTGCAGGCGAAGGCTGCCAAGGTGCGCGGCGCCAAGGTGCTCGAGATCGGTTCAGGCAGCGGCGTCGTGCTGGCGGCGCTGGGCGAGCTGGGCGCGGCCTCGCTTTGCGGCATCGATATCGAAGAGGATGCCGTCACCTCGGGCATGCTGCTGCTGGCCGAGCTCGGCCACGGCGACACGGCCGAACTCTACCTCGGCGACATGTGGCTGCCCGTCACCGGGCGCCGCTTCGACCTGATCGTGGCCAACTTGCCGCACTTCCCCATGGAGCGCAGCGACGTTCCCGGCCGCCTGCCGAGCTGGAGCGCGGGCGGCATCAACGGCCGCGCGCTGCTCGATCCTTTCCTCGAGGGGCTTGAGGCGCATCTGGCCGCCGATGGACGCGCCGTCATCACCCACAACGCCTTCGTCGATCTCGGCCGCTCGCGCGAGATCCTGGCCGGCCACGGCCTGACGCTCGACGTTGCGCTCACCACGCTGGTCTACGTTCCCGGCGACAAGCTCTCGCGCATGACCACGAGCGTGCTCGCCGTCCAGGACGGCCGCAGCGTCCACCGCTACGGCCCCTACGCCTTCGGCGAGATGCACATCGTCGAGATCGCCAGGCAAGGGGTGGCAGCACAATGATCGCTGTCATCCCGAGGGCGAAGCTCGAGGGACCTTTGAGACCACAGGAAAGGTCCCTCGCTGCGCTCGGGATGACAGGATTGCTGTTTCGCGCGACGGCGCTTGTCGTTTTGGTGCTCGGCCTCATCGCCGCCTTCTCACCCGCCCGCGCCGCAACCCCCGATGCCGCCCTGGCCGAGCTGCTCAAAGAGGCGCGCGCCAGGCTTCCGGCAGCCTGCACCCAGCCCAACGTCGATCGGCTGATCAAGATCCTGTGCGCGAAGAAGATCCGCGTCGGCATCCGCGACTACTACCCGCTGTTTGCCGAACGCAGGGGCGACAGGCGTGAGGGCTACGAGGTCGACGTGGCGCTGGCGATCGGACGCATGCTGGGGGTCGAAGTCGACTTCGTACGCGTCAATGCAGCCACCCGCATCCCGCTGCTGGCCGAGGATCGCATCGACCTCACCATCGCCACCATGGGCCACAACACCCAGCGCGACGGCCAGGTGCGCTTCATCCGCCCGCACTACTACCGGTCGGAGACGACCATTGTCGGCCCGCGCGAGCTTCCCGTGGCCAGCATGCTCGACCTGGCGGGCCGCACGGTATGCGTCACCGTCGGCAACGGGTCGAACGCCGAGCTGGTGTCGCAGGGCGCGCGCCTCATGCTGTTCGATGAGGCGGGCCTGCTGCCCGACCGCCTGAAGGACCAGACCTGCACCTTGGCGGCGCAGGACGACAGCTTCTTCGCCAAGTACTTCACCGACGACGATTTCAACGCCCGCTATTTCCAGAAGTTCGGCTTTGCCCAGGTGCCGTGGGGCATGGCCGTCGCGCGCCAGGGCAGCGCCGAGCTCGCGCGCGCGCTCGACCTGATCAGCCAAGTCTTCCATCGTGACGGTATGTTCATCGATATCGGCCGCCTGCACAGCGTCCGGCTGGGTTTCCTGCGGCAGCAGCAGGAGGTCTGGCGCACGCCGGAATGCAACACCGATGCCGGCCCCACCAACGCCAAGTGCATCCTGCCGCCGCTCAACACGGCACTGCAGCCGACCAGCTTCGCAGCCGACGTGACCAGCTTCGAGCGCTGGGTCGATGCCCGCACCGGTATCGACCTTGCCTTGCCGATGCTCAAGACGGCGCCGGCCTGGTCGCTGTTCAAGGACGGTGTCATCTACTCGCTGGTCCTGATCGCCGGAGCGCTCGCCGCGACCCTGGCGTTCGCGCTCGTGCTGGGCGCGGCCATGGGCTCGCGCTTGTTCCTGCTGCGCTGGCCGGCGCGCCTGGTCACCATGGCGCTTCAGTCTTCGCCCATCGTGCTCACCCTGGTGATCGCCGCGACCGTCGCCCATGGCCTGTTCGCCCTGTCGACCGAGAC
>DATGZZ010000458.1:0-2470 GCA_035296945.1 Reyranella sp. | reverse complement strand
GCTGTCGATGGTTCGCGGCGACACGTCGAAGACCTCGGCAAGCTGCGGATTGGTGGCGCCCAGCAGGCAATGGTTGCGCGCCTGTTCGTTGTATTCGGGTCTGTGCAAGGTGGGGCGTCCGGTGATCATGTGCGCGATAATAACTGAAGTTAATATCATGTACAACAAAAAATAACTTGAGTGATTTACTTTCTGCGCGCCGCACGGCGCAGAAACTCGGCATTGTTTCGCTGATCGAAAATATCTGCTTGAATCTCCGCTATGTCTAGATATATCTTAGACATGTCTAAGCATAAAGGAACGACATCGATGCGATTCTCCCATCCCACCCACGGCCACGACGAGCGCCGGCGCCACTGGCGCGGCGACGGCTACCACCATCGAGGCTTCGGCGGGCGGTCCGGTCATCCCGGATCGGACGAGCCTGACACCCTTGAGCTCTCCCAAGACCACGGCTCGCACCGACGCCCCTTCGGCCATCGCGGCCGTCACGGCTTTGGCCGCGACAGCGAGCATGGCGAAGGACGCGGCGGCCGCCGGCGGCGCGTCTTCGACTCCGGCGAGCTGCAGCTGGTGCTGCTCAAGCTGATCGCCGACCAGCCGCGCCACGGCTACGAGCTCATCCGGGCGATCGAGGAGCTGACGGGCGGCGCCTACGTGCCGAGCCCCGGCGTGATCTACCCGACCCTCACCCTGCTGCAGGACATGGGCCGCATCGACGAGGCGACGGCGGCCGGTCCGCGCAAGGCGTTCGCGGTCACGGCCGACGGCACCGCCGAGCTCGAGGCCAAGAAGCTGGAAGTCGAGGCGCTGTTCGCACGCCTGGCCGAGCTCGCCGCCCAGCGCGAGCGGACCGACGGCGGCCCGGTGCGCCGCGCCATGGGCAACCTGCGCACCGTGCTGCTCGATCGCCTCAGCCGGGACGGCGTGCCGAGCGAGACGATGCACGAGGTCGCGGCCATCCTCGACGAGGCCGCCCGCAAGATCGAGCGGCTGTGAGATGGCGTTCAACAGCACCGCTCGTGTCCCCACCGGCAAGGCCAGCCGCTACCTCCAGCAGCTCTGCAAGCACTGGAGCCACAACCTCGCGGTCGAGTTCACCGAGCAGAACGGCAAGGTGGTCTTTCCGCGCAACGCGCGCGGCGCCGACTGGCCAGGCGACGCCACGCTCACGATGCAGGCGCATGACGACGGCCTCGACTGCCGGCTGGAGGCGAGCGCGGCCGGCCAGCTCGACGCGCTGAAGGGCGCCGTCGCCCGCCACATCGACCGCTTCGCCTTCCGCGAGGCGCCGCTTGCCTTCAACTGGCAGGACACGCCGAACGGCTAAGCCGCCTATGGCGACATCGCGAAAGGCGGTGCCGGCCAGGCCGCGGTGCGCTCCACTTCGACCGGAATGATGGCGCGACCGATCTCCCTGGCCCGGAAGCGGCTGGGCAACTCGGTGAAATGGCGCCGGCCGGGAACCCGCTGTCCGCCTTCCACCGCCGCTCGAACGCGTTCGGCGGCCAGCACCGTGAGATGGGCGAGCGCGTCCTTTTCGTTGCTTGCGCTCACGGCCACGTCATCAAGATCGGGAACGCTCGCGACGACACTGCCGTCGCTCTCGCGATCGATCATCGCCCAGTACCAAACCCTGTACATCGTCCCCTCCACGCTGAACAACAATCGGCCCCTCGAGGCGCGACGCTGCACGCCTCAGAGGAGACCGACAACAGATCGAGGGGCACAGCCGTCGAGGCCACAGGAAAGCCACAGGAGGATCAGGCCGCCCGTGCCGCCGCCCGCCAGCTCGAAGCGAACCAGGCTCACGTATCGTGCACGCACCTGATCTCTGCCAGTGCCTGGCGCAGGGCATTGGTCGTGACGGGGGTCGCGGGCCTGCGGCCTCGTGGGCCCTTGCGGCAACGATTCAGGTTGTACTCGGCCAACGACCAACTGTCGGTGGCGATGGAATAAAGCGCCGACAGAAGACATTGCGCTTCCCAAGGCGTCGGCTTGCGTCCGCGTTGGTCGATCGTGGCCAGCGTGGCCTCGTAACGGGACAACACCTCGATCCGGAAAGCCTGATCGTACTGCATGGTGTCCTCTGATCACGGAACACGCGCCCGTGCCGACGCAGACGATAGCCCCGCGATGGTGACCGGTGTGTGATCAGATGGTAGCCACAGTGACCCTGCTCCCGGTCCCCGGCATCAGTCCTCGCCCGCCCAGACGATGCGATAGCGGATGTCGTAGGCATCCGCCGCGGTGGTCCGCCGCGCCTGGTCCTGGCCAGGAGAGGCGATGTAGTCGGCGCGTCGCCACGGGGTGAACGTTCTGGTGTGATCGGGCGCAAGACCAAGCGACAGCTCGAACAGAACGTCCGTGTTGTCGGGCAGGCGCAGCACCAGCATGCGCTGCCAAGTGCGATAGTAGAGCTCGACGCTGCCCATGACGACGTCACGGCCATCGTCAACGCGGCCGGGCG
>DATGZZ010000457.1:0-3197 GCA_035296945.1 Reyranella sp. | reverse complement strand
CAACGGCCGCTCGCTGCCGCGATGCCGCGGTTGCGCGCCGCCGACACGCCTTCGGGTGCGCCGTCGTTGGTCAGCAGCGAGAAGCGCCGGTCGCGCGCGACGTAGGTCTCGACAATCCGCCGCGTCGCGTCGGTCGACCCGTCGTCGACGATGATGGCCTGCCAGTCGCCGCGCGTCTGCGCCAGCAGGCTGTCGAGCGTGGCCCCAAGGGTGTCGGCCGCATTGTGCGCCGGAATGACGACCGACAACGTCATCGCGGCCTTGCGATCACGGCCGGCCCTTCAGCAGTTCCTTGACGCCGCGCAGGGTCGAGCGCAGGCCGCTGGGCGGCAGAAGCCGGCGGGCGACGTCGTCGATCAGGGCTTGGCCATCTTCCTCGAGCCAGGCCGAGCAACCGGTCTTGTCGAGCTGGCGATGGGTTACCGCCGGGCCAGACGAGCCAAGACAGTACGAACAGGCGGCCAGCGGTGCGGCGCTGCCGAGGTAGCGTTCGAGATCGTGCTGCAGGGCGGGATTGCCGTGCAGCGCCACGCCGTCCGTCGCCGGGCTTTCGAAGCGGGTGCCGTGCAGGGCAAGCCACGACGCCATGAGCGTTGCCATCGGGCATTTGTAGAACCGTCCGCCGTGCACGGTATGACACTCCGTGGCGGTGTGGCAGGCGCGGTAGATCGCCTTGACCAGCCGATGGTCGTCGATGCGCTTGCCGATCAGCGTCTGGTCGAAGGTGCGGAACTGTTCGATGCCGAGCTCGACGTCGTGCGTGCGGCACAGGCGGGCGCAATCCTCGTCGTCGAGGCGCCGCCTGACGCCGGGATAGACGCTGACATGCAGCTTGTCGATCAGCCGCCAGAAATCGTCGGGCATGCGATGCAGCAGCACGCCGTTGGTGTAGACCACGATGGTGTCGGCGATGCCGATGCGTCTGCCTTCGCGCAGGAACGCGAGCAGCTCGGGATGCAGCAGCGGCTCGCCGCCGACGATCCTGAGCTCGCGGGAGTGGAACACCTCGGCCAACGCCTCGAAGTCGCGGACGAAGTCCACGACGTTGGCGAACTTCTTGGCCAGCAGCGGCGAGGCATGCGCACAGGCATGGCAGCTGATGTTGCAGTGCTCCGTCAGGCCGTATTCGACGCTGAGCCGCGTCAGTTTGTTGGCAGGTGCGCCGGTCACGCCGGTCCTCGCATGGTCCTGCTGCTCGACTAGCACCGCCGACAAGGCCCTGTCGACTGGCGGTGCGGCTAGGGGGCGACAATGCCCAGTCGCTTCAGGGCATCGGCCACGTCACGGGCGACGATCGCGTTGCCTCGGGCGTCGAAGTGGCCTTCTGGTGCAAATAGTTGTTGGGCGCCTTGCCGGCCGGCGGCCGCGGTGACCGCGTCGTAGGTGTCGAGGACGGCAAGGCCCGCCTGCTCGGCGCAGCGCAACACCGCCTTCGCCTGCCGGCGCTGCTCGGCCGCCGGGGCGTCGCCTTGCCAGGCTGCAGGGTCGTACTGTGCGACGACCAGCAGCGGTACGGCGAGTGCGGCCAGGCGCTTCATCAGAGGACAGGCCATGCGCTCGCCGCTGCCGGGTGGCAGGACGCGCACGCTGTCGGAGGGCCAGTCCTCCGGCCAGCCGAGGCGGCTCAGCACCGTATCGACCAGCGCCGACCACCCGAGCGCGTGATGCCACAAGGACAGGGTCTGCCGGGCCGCGACCGGCGGCGGCACGGGTCCCGGCGCAAGCGCGAGCCCGTCGGCCGTCGGAACGAAATGCGGCTTGTCGAAGCCGACGAAGCGGCTGAGTTCGTTGCGCCGCAGGTCGTCGGCGATGAAGCTCACCACGATCGCCTGCGGCCGCAGCACCCGGGCGAGACGCTCGGTGCGCAGCACGGTCTGATCGAGGCCGTAGGCGCCGACGCCGCCATTGACGACGCGCACGGCGAGCCGCGCCTGGAGCTGGCTCGGCCAGGTCTCGGTATCGCCGACCTCCTGGCCGTAGGTGAAGGAATCGCCGGTCGCCAACAGCAGCGGCCGGTCTGCCAGGCCAGCGAGCGGTGGCGTCGATCGCATGCCGTCCGCATCGTGCGTGCCGCCCGGCCGGACATGACCTGGTCTGGGTGTGAAGCCGAGCTCAGGGTCGTGGACCAGCACCTGCTGGGCATAACGGGCCGTGCCCTCGCGCAGGTCGAGCACGAGGTTCGGCCAGTGGCGCAGGTAGTATCGGCCGAGCGCCAGGCGGCAGCCGAGCTCCAGCACGAGGAGCGTTGCCACGATCGACGCCGTGAGCAGGGCAAGCCGCCCGGCCATCGCCGTCACCAGATCGTTTCGGTGTAGAGCGGCAACGGCGCCGGCCGGCCGAGGCGGCGCTGCAGGCGGCTCCTGGCGATGCCGCCGGCGACGCCGGCGAAGTGCCAGGTCGCGGACAGCGGATAATGCCGCAGCGCCTCAGTCAGAAGCACGCGCGCATCGGCGTGGCGACCGGAGGCAGCGGCGCGGTAGGCATACCATTGACGCGCGGCCTGAAGATGATGGGCGAGCTTGTCTGCGTGCTGGGGGAACTTCGCGTGGTATTCATCCAGCACCAGCTTGGTCGAGCGGAAGAGCTGCAGGGCGTCTTGCGACATGCTGTTGGGCCGGGCGCGATAGCCGACGAGGTAGCGCGGCACGGCGGCAAAGGCGAAGTGCTCGGCGACGCGAAAGCAGATCAGCAGGTCCTCGGCTCCCTGCGCGCCCCGTGACCGCAGCGACGGGTCGTAGCCGCCGGCTTTGTCGAAGGCGGCGCGACGCAGGAGCAGGGACGAGCCGTTGCCGATCCAGTTGCTCTCGCACAGGGCAGCCATGGCGTCGCCCTCGAACAGCGGCTGCGGTCCGAACGAGACCACGCGGTCGCGCGGGTCGATGCTGGCGAACCAGCAGTAGGCCAGCCCGACATGCGGCCCGCCTTGGCGAATCGCGTCGAGCTGGAATTCGATCTTGGTCGGCGCCCAGAGATCGTCGGCGTCGATGAAGGCGAGGAAGGCCGCAGCGGTCGCCGCGGCGCCGGTGTTTCTCGCCGCGGCCACGCCTGCGTTGGCCTGACGGATCAGTCGCACGCGGCGGTCCCGCCGAATCTTCTCGTCGACGAGCACGACCGAGCCGTCCGTCGATCCATCGTCGACGACGATGATGTCGAGCTTGCGATGGGTCTGCCGGCAAATGCTGTCGAGGGTGGCCGCA
>DATGZZ010000456.1:0-6679 GCA_035296945.1 Reyranella sp. | reverse complement strand
CCGATGCCGGAACGGATACTGAGTCCGACGCCGCCATTGTGCGCGGGAGCGACGCTGTCGGCTGCCGGGCCGGCGCCAACGCTGCTTGCCGCGGCCGCGCCGCCAGTGCTGCCCGCGCTGCCGCCCGACCCGGCGCTGGCGCCAGAGCTGCCGCCGCCGGCGCTTGCGCCGCCACTGGCGCCGCCACCTCCACCACCGTCGGAACCACCGCTTCCACCACCGCCGGAACCTCCGCCGGAACCGCCGCCTCCGCCACCGCCGGAACCACCACCTCCGCCGCCGCCTCCACCGCCGCCAGAACCACCGCCACCACCACCCGCAGCGCAGGTGTTGGCGTCGTGATCGGCTGCCCAGGCAGGAAGAACAGTCGTGCAGATGCTGAGCACCGCCAACAGGCAGACCGTGGTCCGCAGGCGTCGCAATGTCATGGCAGTCTCAAGAAAACAGAAGGAATCCGATGATGCAGCCGAAACGTCGGCGTCGTCGGATTCGTTGCTCACGCTTGACGTTTAGTTCGACCTCGAACAATCGCCCTTCGCAACACAGACTGCGAACAATTCGCGATGAATCGACGCCGCCGGGCCACTCGCGACCGCGCTCTACACCACGGGCACGCGCCCGGCCGCCAGCATCGCGGGTGAGATCACGTCCATGTCGAGCGGCACGTGCCAGCGTTTGGTGAGCCGCACTTCGGGCGCGGCGTTGCCGGCTTTCGCTCCCGCCAGCACGAAGCCGTCGTAGCCCCGATCCATGACCTCGTTGCACTTCTGCACATAGACCGGAAAGCCGCCGATATAGGGCATGAACACGCGCGGCCGGCCGGGCACGTTGGCGCCGACGTACCACGAGCTGCAGGTCGAGCGCAGCGACACCTGGCTCACCTCGTTGACGTGGTCGACCCAGCGGTCCTCGTCCTCGACCTTGGGCTCGAAGGTGCGGGCGCCGGTGTCGCGCATGTGGGCCATCAGGTCGACCATCCAGTCGACGTGCTGCTCGATCGCCTGGATCATGCTGGCCAGGACCGACGGGCTGCCCGGCCCGGTGATCATGAACAGGTTGGGAAAGCCTGCCGTGGCGACGCCGAGATAGGTGCGCGGTCCGGCCCGCCATTTCTCGGCGAGCGTCAGGCCGTCCCGGCCGGTGATGCGGATCTTCTCGTAGGAGCCGGTCATGGCCGCGAACCCGGTGGCCGAGACCACGGCGTCGAGCGGATGGAGCGTGCCCGCCACGACGACGCCTTCGGCGGTGAAGCGCTCGATCGGCGTTCTGGAAACGTCGACCAGCTTCACGTGCGGCTTGTTGTAGGTATCGAAGTAGCCGGTATCGACGCAGAGCCGCTTGCAGCCGAAGACGTTGTCGGGGCAGAGCAGATCGGCCGTCGCCGGATCCTTGACGATGCTGCGGATCTTTTCCCGCGCGAAGTCGGCGATGGTGTCGTTGGCCTGCTTGTTGAACAGCAGGTCGCCGTAGGCGCCGAGGAAGGGCAGGCCGCCGCTCGCCCAGAACTCTTCGTACTGGCGCCGGCGTTCCTCAGGCGAGGACTCCAAGGCGGGCTTTGCGTTGAACGGAAAGTAGAAGCCGGTCGGCCGCGCCCGCGCCTTGGCGCGCAGCGCCGGATAGTCGGCCTTCACCTTCGCCACGTGCTGCGGATCGAGCGGGGCGTTCCAGGCCGGCACCGAATAGTTGGGCGTGCGCTGGAACACGGTCAGCGCCCTGGCCTGCTCGGCGATCAGGGGAATCGACTGGATGGCTGACGAGCCCGTGCCGATCACGCCGACCTTGAGCCCGCTGAAGTCGACGCCTTCCTGGGGCCATTCGCCGGTGTGCCAGATCGGTCCCTTGAAATCGGCCATGCCCGCGAACGGCGGCTTGTTGGCCGCCGACAGGCAACCCACCGCCATCAGGCAGAAGCGCGCTTCCACGCGATCACCCCCACTTCCGTCCACTTTCTCGGTCTCGACGATCCAGCGCGCCGCCTTCTCGTCGAAGGTCGCCGCCGTCACCCGCGTCGAGAACCGGATGTCGCGGCGCAGGTCGAAGCGGTCGGCGACGTGGTTGGCGTAGGCCAGGATCTCGGGCTGCGGGGCGTACTTCTCCGTCCAGGTCCATTCCTGGTCGAGCTCGGGCGAGAAGGAATAGGAGTACTGCAGGCTCTCCACGTCGCAGCGCGCGCCGGGATAGCGGTTCCAGTACCAGGTGCCGCCGACGCCGTCGCCCGTCTCGAAGGCGATGGCGCTGAACCCCATCTGGCGCAGGCAGTACAGGGCATAGAGGCCGCCGAAACCGGTGCCGACGACGACGGCGTCGACCGAGGAGCATGACGAAGACATGCTGCGATTTTTGGCGGCCGCGCGGCGTTCGGCAAGCGCGGGCGCTCTCGTGTGTTCGCGTGGCGGCCTGCTGCGGCCGCCGTGTTCTGTCAGGGCCGTCACCCGCGGCCCTTTCCTGCTGCGGAACCTTCGTGCGTAGGCGAACGTTGTCCTGCGACACGTGAGGAACTGCGCATGACCACAATCCTGATCATCGTTCTGCTGATCGTGCTGCTGGGCGGTGGCGGCGGCTATTATGGTTACCGTACCTACGGCGGCGCCGGTCTCGGCGGCGCGCTGGGGCTTGTCCTGGTGGTGCTGCTGGTCGTCTGGCTGGCGGGTGGGCTGCCGCTCCGCGCCTGAGTGACAGAGCTTAGTTTGTGATGGGCCGGCGCCGGCCCTATCATCGCGCCCGGAAGCGCAGGAGGACGTCATGACTGCGATCGGACGCCGAAGCATCCTCGTTGCCTCGCTTATTGTGCCAACGGTGCACATCCCGCTGGCGTCCGCCGTGGATGCGCTGCCGGACGCGCGCTTCGTCGGCTTTGCCCAGGCGGTGAACGACTTCGATCTCGGCTCCGGCCAGATGGCCCTGCAGCGCTCGGCCAACGAGAACATCCGCGGCTACGCCACGCGCATCATCGCCGACGCCAACTACGACGCCAGCGCCTTGCGCCTGTCGAGCGCCGAAGCGGGCGTTTCCTACGCGCCGGACGGCAGCATGGGCCCCAAGACCCAGAACCTCCTGGCCCAGCTCAATACGCTGCAGGGCCCGGCGTTCGACACGGTCTTCGCCCAGGGCCAGCTCTCGGTGCAGATCGATTGCGAGGCGCAGTACGGCGCCTATTCGCAGAACGGCAAGAGCGGTCCGCTCAGGCGCTTTGCCCAGAACGCCTTGCCCAAGGCGAAGGAACGCCTCGACCTGGCGCGCCGGCTGGCGGGCGGCCGCTGAGGGCTGCAGCTGACGTCGCTTTCGACGAGCCCGAGCCCGACCCGGTGTCATCCCGAGCGCAGCGAGGGACCTTTGCTGTTGCCTTAAAGGCCCCTCGCTATGCTCGGGGTGACAGTTGTGACTCACTCGACGGATGTCGGCTACAATTGGCCCACCAGACAACGTGAGGTCACCATGGCCGAGAAGACCTGGGAGATCAGCGGCGAGTACATGGAGAGTTGCAACTGCGACTATCTGTGTCCCTGCATCTTCACCAACCCGCAGGGCGAGGCGACGCACGAGAACTGCGTCGCGCTCATGGTCTACCGCATCGATCGCGGCCGCCACGGCGACACCGTGCTCGACGGCCTGAAGTTCGCGCTGGTGATCCGCTCCGGACGGGTGATGTCGGACGGCGGCTGGGTGTTCGGATGCGTCGTCGATGCCAAGGCCGACAAAGCCCAGCGCCGCGCGCTGGCCGACATCGTGAGCGGCGAGGCCGGCGGGCCGCCGCAGATGATCCGCGACAACCTGGTAAGCGACTTCCGCGGCGTCGAGTTCCGTGACATCGGCTTCACCGCCGAGGGCCTGCGCCGCGCCACCGACATCCCGGGCATCCTCGCCTTCGAGATCGAGGGTGTGGCCTCGCGCAACCGTTCCGGCGAGCCGTTCTACATCGACAACACCGCCCATCCGGCCAACCGCCGCCTCGCGCTCGCGCGCTCGCGCAAGACCGAGCTGCAGGGCTTCGGCCTCGGCCTCAGCCTCGCCGGCAAGGGCAACAATGGACATTTCGCGCCGTTCGCCTGGGGAGCCTGAGAAGCCATCGGCGCTGGGACTGATGCTGGGCCCGAGGCTCACGATCGCCGCCGCGCTCGTCGGCATAACCGTTCTATGCTGGCTCTACCTGTTCGCCGAGGCGGCCGACATGCGGGCGATGGGCGACATGACCATGGCCATGCCGCCCAAGGGCGCCGTCGATCTGGTCCTGCTGCTGGTCATGTGGTGGATCATGATGATCGGCATGATGCTGCCGAGCGCGGCGCCGATGATCCTGACCTTCGCCACGGTGAACGCGCGCCGGCGCGCCCGCGCCCAGCCCTGGGTGCCGACGGCCTTGTTCGCGGCGGGCTACGTCCTGGCCTGGGGTGGCTTCAGCATCGCAGCGACATTGGCGCAATGGGGCCTCGAGAGCGCGGCGCTGGTCTCGCCGATGGCGATGTCGGTGACCAGCACGCGGCTGGGCGGCGTGCTGTTCCTCGCCGCCGGCCTCTACCAGCTGACGCCGCTGAAGCACGCCTGCCTGGTCGCCTGCCGCTCGCCCTTCGACTTCGTCGTCAACCGTTGGCGCCATGGCGCGGCCGGCGCCCTGCGCATGGGCCTCGAGCACGGCCTCTCCTGCCTCGGCTGCTGTTGGATCCTGATGGCGCTTCTCTTCGTCTTCGGGGCGATGAACCTCGTCTGGGTCGCGGTCCTCGCCATCGCTGTGCTGGTCGAGAAGCTGCTGCCGTTCGGCGAGTGGACGGCGCGCATCGCCGGGCTGCTGCTGATGGGCTGGGGCCTGTGGTTGCTCGCCGCGGGGTGAGCCTCAGCCGCCCGAGTGGGGCGGCAGGAAGCAAAGCACCCGCTCGTAGGCAAAGCAGAGATGGGCCTTCTCGGGACTGGGATTGATCTCGCGCAGGATGACCTCATGCGGGATCTCGATCCATCGTGCCTGCTCGCGAAGCCAGGCGAACCATCGGTCGCCGCGAATTTCGGCGGTCGTCGGCTCGCAGTCTCCAATTTCCTCGTCTTCTTCCTCTCGGAGGCGCGCATTGCAGCAGCTGCCGCCGGCGTCCGGCCGTTGCCAGGTCCGGTAGTGGTCGGTGTGGAATTCGTGATGATGCCCCGCCGACTGCGCCAGCCCGTCGCGAGAAGCCGCCCAGGCGACCAGCAGGCAGAGGACGCCGCACATACCGATACGCATGAGCGGCAGCTTCGTCGCTTCGTCGGCAATGTGCTGTGGGATTCGCCACACATTGGGTGTGGCACCCGCCGGCCCGTCGTCACTTGTTCAGATAGTGCTTCTCCAGGAACTCGGAGCGGAAGTTCTGCGGCGGCGTCTGGATGTCCGGCCGGCCCTCGGGCGTGAAGTCCATCATGTTCCAGTAGACCCACACCGTGTCGACGTGATTGCTCATCGTCTCGGTGCCCCAGAAATGGCTGATCTTGCCGCCCTGGCGCCGGAACACATGCATCACCGGCAGTGGCATGTCGTCGGACTCCTGGCACTTGTAGTCGGCCTGGTAGGGCGAGTGGAAACCGGAGAGCAGGGGGATCTGCGACCAGCCGCGCTGCCGGGCCCACGCATTGATGCGATGGGCCGGCGCCTTGGCGATGGCGGCAAAGGCTGAGTTCTGGCTGACCGAGTACCAGGCGCGATCGAAGCCATCGACCAGCGATGTGCAGGAGGGACAAGGCTTGTCCCAGTTCGGGCCGAACATGAACGAGTAGAGCAGCAGCGTGTCTTTGTCGCCGAACAGCTCGGAGAACTTCACCTCCTGCCCGATCTTTCCTTCGCTCGCCCACTGGAAGACGTAGTCCTCCTTGAGCGCGCCGCCGGGCGGCAGCGTGCGGCGCTTGGCGGCCACCGCCTTGACCTTGGCGATGAGGTCTTGCTCGTCCTTCAGCAGTTGATCGCGCGCTTCACGGTATTCGCGGCTTTCGTTGGGATAGCGCCGTTCGCTCATGGTCGTTTCCTGACGACGAGGGGCCATGATGGCGAACGCGAGCGAGATGCCATCGTTGCGCGCGGCTCGCCGATAGGTCTGGCTGTTCAACGGTCTAGCCGGCTTCGAGGGCCGTCGTCATGCGCTCGACACCGAAGCATCCTACCGTGACGCGGATGGTTTCATGCGCGATTAATGCAAATTCATTGAGCGCAGCAGAATAAGGAAGGCGCCACGGACGTCGGCCCGAATGGCACGAGATTACAACGAGTTATATTTGAAGTCGTTGTGAACCAATGCTACGCAGCCCAGAATAGACAAAGAAAAAGGGGTGGTGACCCCTGAAGGCTGGAGGGGGCCTGTTGGCGCCAGCCGGCCGGGTCGCCGTTGGGGGCAACTTGCGTCGTGCATCGGAGCTTTCGGCTGCGCTGACGGCGGGCCGATCCGCCTTGATGGGTGTGGCGGTCTTCACGGCACTGTTGAACGTGCTCTATCTCACGGGCTCGTTCTTCATGCTGCAGATCTACGACCGCGTGCTGCCCGGCCGCAGCGTGCCGACCCTCGTCGCGCTCTCGATTCTTGCCGCCGCGCTCTTCGCTTTCCAGGCCGTGCTCGACATCGTGCGTAACCGCGTGCTGACCCGCGTCGCCGGCGGCTTCGTCGAGCAGCTCGACCGGCGGGTCTACGACCTCGTCGTCAAGCTGCCGCTGCACACGGGCTCCCGCCTGTCC
>DATGZZ010000455.1:0-4655 GCA_035296945.1 Reyranella sp. | reverse complement strand
TTGAACGCTTCCTCTTCTTCCTTGGGCCAGGTGCCGCCGCGCGCCTCGATGTTGTCGCGCCGCACGGTGGCGAGCACGCTCGCCGCCTGCTCGCCACCCATCACCGAGATGCGCGCGGAGGGCCACATCCACAGGAAGCGTGGCCCGTAGGCGCGGCCGCACATGCCGTAATTGCCCGCGCCGTAGCTGCCGCCGACGATCACCGTGAACTTCGGCACGGCGACGGTCGAGACCGCCGTCACCATCTTGGCGCCGTCGCGGGCGATGCCGCCCGCCTCGTACTTGCGGCCGACCATGAAGCCCGTGATGTTCTGCAGGAAGAGCAGCGGGATGCCGCGCTGGCCGCACAGCTCGATGAAGTGCGCCGCCTTCAGCGCCGATTCGTTGAACAGGATGCCGTTGTTGGCGACCACGCCCACCGGATGGCCCCAGATGCGGGCGAAGCCGGTGACGATGGTGGTGCCGTAGAGATGCTTGAACTCGTCGAGCTCGCTGCCGTCGACCAGGCGGGCGATCACCTCGCGCATATCGAAGGGCGTGCGGTTGTCGGCCGGCACCACGCCGTAGAGCTCCTCAGCGGCGTATTTCGGCTCGCGCGGATCGATCAGCGAGGCCGACGGATTCTTCTTCCAATTGAGGTTGGCCACGATGCGCCGGACGATGCCGAGCGCATGGCTGTCGTTGTGGGCGTAGTGGTCGGCCACGCCCGAGGTGCGAGCATGGACGTCGGCGCCGCCCAGATCCTCGGCGCTCACGATCTCGCCGATCGCGGCCTTCACCAGCGGCGGCCCGGCCAGGAAGATGGTGCCCTGCTTGCGCACAATGACGGTCTCGTCGCTCATCGCCGGCACATAGGCGCCGCCCGCCGTGCACGAGCCCATCACCGAGGCGATCTGCGGGATGCCCTGCGCCGACATGTTGGCCTGGTTGTAGAAGATGCGACCGAAATGGGTCTTGTCGGGAAAGACCTCGGGCCATTGCGGCAGGTTGGCGCCGCCGGAATCGACGAGATAGATACAAGGTAGGCGGTTCTCCTGTGCCACTTCCTGGGCGCGGAGATGCTTCTTCACCGTCATCGGATAGTAGGTGCCGCCCTTCACCGTGGCGTCGTTGCAGACGATCACGCATTCCACGCCGCTGACGCGGCCGACGCCGGTGATGACGCCCGAGCCCGGCGCCTCGTTGTCGTACATGTCCATCGCCGCCAAGGGCGACAGCTCGAGGAACGGCGAGCCCGGATCGAGCAGCGCCCGCACGCGCTCACGCGGCAAGAGCTTGCCGCGCGCGACATGGCGCTTGCGCGATTCCTCGCCGCCACCCAGGCGGATCTTGTCGGTGCGGACCTTGAGGTCGGCGACCAGGGCGCGCATCGCCTCGGCGTTGCGCTTGAAGGTGTCGGAGCGGGTGTCGACCTGGGAGGAAAGGATCGTCATGCCGGGCCAAACTGCCCGGACGGTGGACGGGGTGCAAGGGGTCCACACGCTGTCATCCCGAGCGTAGCGAGCGACCTTTGGTGCGGCCTAAAGGCCCCTCGCTACGCTCGGGGTGACAAACTTACGGCAGCCGCGACAGCTTCCGCCAGTCGATGCTCTGGCCGATGAAGGCGCGCTGGTTGGCGAGTGCGGCGGCAAAATCCGGATCGCGCTCGGCCTGTTCCCTTAGGACAATTTCGGACTTGGCGCGGAACACCTTCAGGAGATCGGGCGACCATTCCTTGATGACCACGCCCGAGGCCTTGAGCTTCTCCATCGCCAGGCCCTGCAGATGCGGCGAACGGGAGAGCATCCAGGCGATGTTGGCGCGGCAGGCGGTCTCGACCTGGATGCGCAGCATCGGCGAGAGGGTCTCCCACTTGTCCTTGCGCATCAGGAAGTCGAGCACGGCCGAGGGCTGCTGCCAGCCCGGCATATAGTAAGGCAGGCCGAGCTTATCGAAGCCGAGCGCGGCATCGATGGCGGGCGTCGACATCTCGCCGCCGTCCACCTGACCCTGCTGCAGCTTGTAGAAGAACTCACCCGGCGGCAGCGGCACCTGCGTGGCGCCCAGCTTCGCCACGACCTCGCCGGCATAGCGGCCGAAGCGCAGGCGCTGGCCCTTGAAGTCGGCCACCGTGTTGAGCTCGATGCGGAACCAGCCGCCGCCCTTGGCGCCTTGGATGCCGCAGGGAATGCCGACCACGCCCAGTTTCTCGTAGGCCTCGCGATGGATGCGGCTGCCGTCGCCTTCGAGCATCCACGACGTCATGTCCTCGGGGCCCGGCCCGAACGGCACCGTGGCGAACACGCCGAACACCGGCGCCTTGGCGGCGGCATAACCCGACCAGGTGAAGCCGGCCTCGAGGTCGCCTGCGATCACCGCGTCGAGCATGTCGGCGGTCGGTGTGATGCGGCCGGGCTCAACGATCTTGATCGCCAAGGTGCCGCCGGACATGTGCTTTACAGTGCGTGTGAAGATCCGCACGCCCTCGCCCGATCCCGGAAGGGCCGGATTGAAAGCGGTCTGCATCTGGATGACGCGCGACGGGAGGGGGCCAAAATCCCCCGACTTGGTGGCCGGCTTGTCCTTGTCTCCGGCGACAGCAAAGCCTGTCACCGACAGCAGCGCTGCGGCGATGGCAACGACAACTACAGAATTACGGCGCACGACCGACCATCCGTCGCCCGGCTCCCCCTGCCCCCAAAACCGCTTTTTGCGGTCTTCTTGCCTTCACACCCGTTGACTTTCGCACGGGGAAGGCCCGGGAACAAGGCGTTCGGGCGCTACAAAGCTGACAATCCGCGGCCGATCAGGATTCGCTGCACGTCGCTGGTGCCTTCATAGATCTGGCAAACGCGAACATCCCGCCAGATCTTCTCCACCAGGTAGTCCGATACGTATCCGTACCCGCCGTGGATCTGAATTGCGGCCGAGCACACCTCCTCGGCCATCTCCGATGCATATAGCTTGGCCATTGCGGCTTCGGTGAGGCATGGGCGGCCAGCGTCGCGCAACGTTGCCGCATGCAGCACCATCTGGCGCGCCACGGTGACCTTGGTCGCCATGTCGGCCAGCCGGAATTGCACCGCCTGATGGTTGATGATCTTGGTGCCGAACGCCTCGCGCTCGCCGGCATAGGCGCGCGCGGCCTCGAAGGCGGCGCGCGCCATGCCGACGGCCTGGGCGGCGATGCCGATGCGGCCGGCTTCGAGGTTGGCCAGCGCGATGCGATAGCCCTCGCCTTCCTGGCCGAGCATCGCGTCGGCGCCGACGGCGCAATCCTCGAAGGCGATCTGGCAGGTGTCGGACGATTTTTGCCCCAATTTCTTCTCGATCGAGGCGACCCGGTAGCCCTGTGTCTTTGTTGGGACGATGAAGCAGGAGATGCCCCGCTTGGGTGCCGCGGGATCGGTGACGGCGAAGACCAGCGCCATGTCTGCCGTGCGGCCCGAGGTGATGAACTGCTTCACCCCGTTCAGCACCCAGCCGTTGCCGCGCCGCTCGGCGCGGGTCCTGAGGTTCGAGGCGTCGGAGCCGGCCTGCGGCTCGGTGAGGCAGAAGACGCCCAGCATCTGGCCGCGCGCCAGCGGCTTCAGCCAGCGCTCCTTCTGCTCGGGCGAGCCGTAGGCCAGGAGCGCGGCGCAATCGGGCGAGTTGTTGACGCTCATGATCGTCGAGAGACCACCGTCGGCGGCCGCGATCTCCTCGAGCGCCAGCACGTAGGACACCATGCCGGCTTCGGCGCCGCCCCATTCGGCCGGCACGCACATGCCCATGAAGCCGAGCTCGCCCATCTCGGCGAGCAGCGAGCGCGGGATCTCGCCCGCCGCCTCCCAGGCCCGCACATGCGGCGCCACCTTCTCCTGCGCGAAGGCGCGCGCGGTGTCGCGGATCAGGGTCTGTTCTTCGGTGAGGAGCATGTGGGCGTTCCTATCATCTCAGCGGAGCGCGGACCTCCAGGTCCGCTCATGATCATGATGCGGACCTGGAGGTCCGCGCTCCGTTACCGCCTGTGGCTCAACAGCCGCGAGCGCTGGCGCTGCCAGTCGCGGTCCTTGATCGACTGGCGCTTGTCGTGCGCCTGCTTGCCGGTGACCAGGGCGATCTCGATCTTGGCGCGGCCGCGCGGGTTGAAATAGACCTGCAATGGCACGACGGTGCGGCCCTCGCGCTGGATGGCGCCTATGAGCTTGTTGATCTGGGCGCGATGCAGCAAGAGCTTGCGCGGCCGGCGCGGCTCGTGATTGAACCGGTTGCCCGAGGCGTAGATCGGGATGTTGGCATTGACCAGCCAGGCCTCGCCGCCCTCTTCCGTCACGTAGGATTCAGCGATCGTGCTGCGGCCGCCGCGCAGCGATTTCACCTCGGTGCCGGTCAATGCGAGCCCGGCCTCGAAGGTCTCCTCGATGAAGTAGTTGTGCCGCGCCTTGCGGTTCTGGGCCACTACCGTGCGGTCCAGCTCCGGTTTCTTTGCCAATGTCGAATCGCCTTGTTTACGGTCTCGGTGTCATCCCGAGCGCAGCGAGGGACCTTTCCTGCAGCCTCAAAGGCCCCTCGCTTCGCTCGGGGTGACAGCTTGCCTAGTTGATAAGCCCAGCGTGCACCATGGCGTCGCGCACCTGCTTCTTGGTGGCGTCGGTGCATTCGACCAGCGGCAGGCGCAGCTTGGCGCTGCACTG
>DATGZZ010000454.1:0-9641 GCA_035296945.1 Reyranella sp. | reverse complement strand
GCTGCGCGTGATGGAGGCCTATCTTGACCGGCGGCTGAACGTCGATTGGCGCACGGCACGACAGCCGCCACCTCGTGGACCGCGCACCGACATGACGCGCGCGGAGGCGCTGGCCGTGCTGGGGCTTGCCGAAGGCGCCAGCGAGGAGGAGATCAAGGCCGCTCATCGCCGCCTGATCCGCCGCACGCACCCCGACGCCGGCGGCACCGCCGATCTTGCCGCGCGCATCAACCGCGCAAAGGATGTGCTGGTCGGTGGCTAATAAGTGGTTGAACTTGCGGGGACTTCTTGGGCGTGGCAACTACGGGCGCTCCGTTGCCATTGAACGAGGTCGATGAAGCATGCCGCAGCGTGTCCGCAAAGCCGTCTTGCCCGTGGCCGGATTGGGTACCCGTTTCCTGCCCGCCACCAAGGCGATGCCCAAGGAGATGCTGACGGTCGTCGACCGGCCGTTGATCCAGTACGCGGTCGAGGAATGCCTGGCCGCCGGCATCGAGGAGTTCGTGTTCGTCACCGGCCGCAACAAGAGCGCCATCGAGGACCACTTCGACGCCGCCTACGAGCTCGAAGCGACTCTCCGGGAGCGCGGCAAGAAGAACGAGCTGAAGCAGACGCAGGATGCCGCCATCAAGCCCGGCAACGCGATCTTCACCCGCCAGCAGCGGCCGCTCGGCCTTGGCCACGCCGTGTGGTGTGCGCGCGACTGGATCGGCCGCGAGCCGTTTGCCGTGCTGCTGCCCGACGAGCTCACGATCGATTCGCCGAGCTGCACGGCGCAGCTGGTGGCCGCGCACGGCAGGACCGGCGGCAATGTCGTCGCCGTCATGGACGTGCCGCGCGACCAGACCAAGAGCTACGGCATCGCCGCCGTGAAGGCCGGCAAGGACGGGCTGGCCGAGATCACCGGCCTGGTCGAGAAGCCCAAGCCTGAGGCCGCGCCCTCGACGCTCGCCATCATCGGCCGCTACGTGCTGATGCCCGAGGTCTTCGACCACCTCGACAAGCACGAGACCGGGGCCGGCGGCGAGATCCAGCTCACCGATGCCATGGCCAAGATGATCGGTGGCCAGCCGTTCCACGCCCTGACCTATGCCGGCCAGCGCTACGATTGCGGCACGCGGCTGGGCTTCCTCGAGGCCAACTGCGCCGTGGCGCTCAACCGCGACGACACGAAGGCCGACACGCGCGCGCTGCTCGGCCGGCTGCTGAAAGGCTAAGTCATGCGCATCGCCATGATCGGCTCGGGCTATGTCGGACTGGTGTCCGGCGCCTGCTTTGCCCAGTTCGGCCATGACGTGGTGTGCATCGACAAGGAGGAGGGCAAGATCGCCCGCCTGCTCAAAGGCGAGATGCCGATCTACGAGCCCGGGCTCGACAAGATGGTCGCCGACAACGTCAAGGCCGGCCGACTTTCCTTCGGCACCAAGCTCGGTGACGCCGTGGGCAATGCCGACGCGGTGTTCATCGCCGTCGGCACGCCGACGCGGCGCGGCGACGGCCACGCCGACCTGACCTATGTCTATGCCGCTGCGGCCGAGGTCGCCGACGCGATCCGCGGCTACACCGTGGTGGTCACCAAGTCGACGGTGCCGGTCGGCACCGGCCGCGAGGTGGCGCGCATCATCCGCGAGACCCAGCCGTCGGCCGAGTTCGATGTCTGCTCCAACCCCGAGTTCCTGCGCGAGGGCGCGGCGATCGAGGACTTCATGAAGCCCGACCGCGTCGTCATCGGCGTCGAGAGCCAGAGGGCGCGCGACGTGATGGCGCAGGTCTACCGGCCGCTCAACCTCATCCAGACGCCGATGGTGTTCACCAACATCGAGACGGCCGAGGTCACCAAGTACGCGGGCAACGCCTTCCTCGCCACCAAGATCACCTTCATCAACGAGATCGCCGACCTCTGCGAGAAGGTCGGCGCCGACGTCCACGACGTGGCCCGCGGCATTGGCCTCGACGGCCGCATCGGCCGCAAGTTCCTCCATCCCGGGCCGGGCTTCGGCGGCTCGTGCTTCCCCAAGGACACGCTGGCGCTCGCCTACACCGCGCGCGAGGTCAACGCGCCGCAGACCATCGTCGAGCAGGTCATCGAGGTGAACAACGCGCGCAAGAAGCGGATGGCCGCCAAGGTCATCGACTTCTGCGGCGGTTCGGTGAAGGGCCTGACGGTCGGCGTGCTCGGGCTCACCTTCAAGCCCAACACCGACGACATGCGTGACGCACCGTCGCTCGATATCGTGCCGTCACTGCAGGTCGCCGGGGCGAAGATCGTCGCCTTCGATCCCGAGGGCATGGCAGAGGCCGGCCGCATGCTGCCGGGCATCACCTTCGCCAAGACCGCCTATGAGGCGGCGTTCGAGGCCGACGTCCTGGTCGTGATCACCGAGTGGCACGAGTTCCGCGGCCTCGATCCGCGCCGTATCAAACAGGTGATGCGCCAGCCGCGCATCGTCGACCTGCGCAACATCTTCAATCCCGAGGAGATGCGTGGCCTGGGCTTCACCTATGAGGGGGTAGGCCGTCCCCAGCCGCGCAACTGACATCCAAGCAACCGGAGCCTTTTCGAATGAGCCAGACGGCGCACAAGTTCGACCCCACCATCCTGCGCGAGTACGACATCCGCGGCATCGTCGGCAAGCAGGTGCACGCCGCCGACGCGCGCGCCATCGGCCGCAGCTTCGGCACGATGGTGCGCCGAAACGGGGGTAAGCGCGTGGCGCTGGGCTATGACGGGCGCCTGAGCTCGCCTGAGCTCGCGGCTGCCTGCATCGAAGGTTTCACCGCAGCCGGCGTCGACGTGACCAGCATCGGCCTGGTGTCCACGCCGATGCTCTATTTCGCCGTCTATCACCTCGATACCGATGCCGGCCTTCAGATCACCGGCTCGCATAATCCGCCGGACTACAACGGCTTCAAGATGATGATGGGCAAGAAGTCGTTCTTCGGCGAGGAGATCCAGAAGCTCGGCACCATCGCCGCCAAAGGTGACTGGGAGAACGGGCAGGGCAAGGTCGATCAGAAGGACATTCTCGCCGCTTATGCCGCGCGGCTCCTGAAGGACGTGAAGCCCGGCAAGAAGCTCAAGGTCGCCTGGGATACCGGCAACGGCGCGGTCGGCGTGTCGATCCGCGCCGTCGTGGACAAGTTGCCGGGCGAGCATTTCGTGCTGAACGAGAAGGTCGACGGGACCTTCCCCGCGCATCATCCCGATCCGACGGTGCCCAAGAACCTCGAGCAGCTGATGGCCGAGGTGAAGAAGCAGGGCTGCGATCTCGGCATCGCCTTCGACGGCGACGGCGATCGCATCGGCGCGATCGACGGCAAGGGGCGTGTGCTGTGGGGCGACCAGCTCCTGGTCCTGTGGTCGCGCGACGTGCTGAAAAGCCATCCCGGCGCCACCATCATCGCCGACGTCAAGGCGAGCCAGGTGCTGTTCGACGAGATCGCCAAGGCCGGCGGCAAGCCGATGATGTTCAAGACCGGCCATTCGCTGATCAAGAGCAAGATGGCCGAGATCAAGGCGCCGCTGGCCGGCGAGATGAGCGGGCACATCTTCTTCGCCGACACCTTCTACGGCTTCGACGATGCGCTCTATTGCGGGCTCCGGCTGCTCAACATCGTGGCCAACAGCACGGAGAGCCTGGCCGAGATGAGGGACGGGCTGCCCCAGCCGGTCAACACGCCCGAGCTGCGCTTCGACTGCCCCGACGAGCGCAAGTTCGGCGTCGTCGAGGAGGTCAAGGCACGCCTCAAGAAGGCGGGCGCCAAGTTCTCCGACATCGACGGCGTGCGCGTCAGCACCAAGGACGGCTGGTGGCTGCTGCGCGCGTCGAACACGCAGCCGGTGCTGGTGGCACGCTGCGAGGCGCCCGACGAGGCGGGGCTGGAGCGGTTGATGACAGACCTGAAGGCCGCCCTGTCGGCGAGCGACGTCACCTTGCCTGACGACCCGGCGGGCGGCCACCACTGACCTCTTCTCCTCCCCCGTCACACGGGGGAGGGTTGGGAGGGGGTAAGCCCCAGTCGGATTGCCTGCCGATTTCAGATCATGACCTTTTCCCTGGAAGTACCCTCTGTGTGGCCTTCCCCCTCCCAACCCTCCCCCGTATGACGGGGGAGGAGATAATTGGATGGCCACCTTCTTCTTCTACGGCACGCTGCTCGATCACGACGTGATGGCGCTGGTGATCGGCCGGCGGCTGCCGCCGTCGGCCTTCGTGCCGGCGAGGCTGAAGGGCCACGTGCGCCGGCGTGCCAAGGGC
Organism: Reyranella sp.; assembly: GCA_035296945.1. GTDB lineage: Bacteria > Pseudomonadota > Alphaproteobacteria > Reyranellales > Reyranellaceae > Reyranella. The sequence continues at coordinate 5,382 of DATGZZ010000454.1, read as the reverse complement.
GTGAGCTATCCGATCGTGCAGCGCGATCCCGGCGGCGAGGTCGAGGGCGTCGTCGTCAGCGGTCTGACCAAGCGCGACGTCGAGCGGCTGTCGGCCTTCGAAGGGCCGCGCTACCGCGTCGCGCCGCTCAAGGTGACGATCGGCGGGAAGCTCAGGACGGTATCGGTATTCGAGCCGAAGGAGGCGAGCTTCCAGCCGGTTGACGGTGGCTGGGACCTCGCGCTCTGGCAGGGGCGCTACAAGCGCCCCTTCGTCGCCCGCCTGCGGAAGGCCTTCAGCGGGCGTTAGGCGTGTTCCAGGCGGTGACCTGGATCGCCGAGCAGTAGATCTTCTTCTTCTCCAGCCGCTTGCAGCCGTCGACGGCCTGCGCCTGCGAGAGGTTGGTGAGCCGCGCACGGTGGAAGGTCTTGTTGGCCATCTGCACTTCGTCGACGGCCGCGGTGACCGAGCGCATGTCGACCAAGGTCGACGACGCCCGCTCCAGCGCAAGCTGGGCGGCCTGCGGATCGTTGAACGAGCCGACCTGGATGGCCCAGCTGCCGATCGGCGGGCCGTTGGGGGCGACGCTGCCTTCGGCCGGCGGCGGCACGGCGAGGCTGGCGACGCGCTGGGTGGCCGGTGGCTGCGGCGCAGGTGGCGGCGCGGCGGCCGTGAAGCCGGCCAGCGGCGCCGCGCTCGCCGCGGCCAGGCGCGGCGTGCTCTCGGGAATGATCAGGCTGGGATCGAAGTTGGCCGAGGTATAGCGGGCCGACGGCGGCTTGCGGATGTTGGTCCAGGCCGACAGGCGCATCGTGGCCGCCGAGGCGAAGCCCTGGTCCATCAGCATGGCCATCATGCGGTCGCGCTGCCCGGCGCTGTCGCCGCCCATCACCACGCCGATCAGGCGGCGGTTGTCACGCATGGCCGACATCACGAGGTTGAAGCCCGAAGCGTTGGTGTAGCCGGTCTTCAGGCCATCGGCGCCTTCGTAGGAGCCGAGCATGCGGTTGTGGTTCTCAAGGCTGCGGCCGCGGTAGGGCCAGCTCTGCACCGAGAACACCGGATAATAGTGCGGGAAGTCGCGCATCAGCGCGAAGGCGAGCCGCGCCAGGTCGCGCGCCGTCGTGACCTGTTCGCGGTTGGGCAGGCCCGAGGCATTGCGGAACACCGTCTGCGACATGCCAAGCTGACGCGCCTTGCTGGTCATCATCTGCGCGAAGGAGGGCTCATCGCCGCCCAGTGCCTCGGCCAGCACGACGGCGGCGTCGTTGGCCGAGCGCGTCACCAGCGCCATCGTGGCGTCGCGCACGCTGACCGTGCCGCCCGGCGGCAGGCCCATCTTGGTCGGCGGCGCATTGAGCGCGTTGATCGATACCGGCAGGCCGTCGCCCAGCGACAGGCGGCCCGAGTCGAGCGCCGAGAAAGTGAGGTAGATCGTCATCAGCTTGGTGAGCGATGCCGGGTGACGAAGCTGGTCGGGCTGATCGGACGAGAGCTCGCGCCCGCTCGTGGCGTCGAGGATGATGTAGGCGTCGCGGCCATCGACCGCGGGATTACCCACCCAGCCCGAGGCGGCGGCTGGCCGCACAGCCTTGGCCTTGCCGGTCGGCGCGGCGCGTTTCTGCGGCGGCGACTGCGCATTGGCGTCGGCCGGCAGGAGCGCGGCAACAAGGAGGAACGCTGCGGCAAGCAGGGAGAGGCCGGCCGCGATGCGACGGAGAGGGGATGTCATCGCAATTACGCCACTACTACGGTCTATATTTTTGTGCCCGAGCAAGGGCTTAGGGGCAGTTCCTCGACAATACTCAAATTTGTGGGGTTATGCAACTTTTTAGCCGCCGCCGTGATGCCCAACTTGGCATGGAGATTGGCCCGCGCCCTTGGACGGAGTGCCGTTATGAAATGGATGTCTGTTGCCGCGTTCGGGCTCGCTCTGGCGGCATCCCCGATGGCCTTGGCCCAGCGGCCTGACCGTTATGTCGATCCGCCGATCGTGCGCAGCTTCAACTGGTTTCCGTACGTCGGCGGCGACGATATCCGGGCCAATTGCGGCAAAGACGGGCGCAATCGCATGCGCCTGATCTACAACGCCATCTATTCCGAGCAGGTCAGGACCTACGAGCTCTTCCTCCAGCCCGACGGCACGACTGGCCTCGGCATCGGCGTGCTGGCCGACCAGGGCGTGGTCTCGAACCTGTTGATGAACAACGGCGGCGATGCGCTGAAGCCGTGGAGCATGAAGCATGGCGAGCGCATCCTGAACGCTGCCGAGACGCGCGATCTGATGGGGCTGTTCCAGGCAAGCGCCGCCTTCGGGCCGCCTCGCGATGGCCTGCGCCTGCCCGATGTCGACTTTTGGTGGACGGTCGCCTCGTGCCGCGACGGCGTATGGGGCTTCCAGGCCTATCACCATCCGACCGACGGCTTCGCCAACGTGAAGTTCGCTCAGACGCTCTTCTCGTTCGACACGGTGCCGGTGCCGGTCAACCCGCCGCGCAAGCTGGTGCCGGCGGAGCTGCGGCGCGACCCCAACGCGCCGGTCAATCACATGAAGGCCAACCAGTGGACGCTGACCGTCGGCAAGGACGGGCTGCGGCCGAGATAGTCACCCGGCGGTGCCTATTTGCCGGCTGGGTGCATGTCTGCGATCCGGCGCGAAGTTTGCTCCGCGGCTGCTGTGGGCGACCGGTGACCGGCCGAGGTAGCGGAATCCCCGGGCGTCACTATATAGTTCTGGTGGTTCGGCTTTTCTTTGGGGACTGTGATCCGGACGATGGGCTCTCTGCGTAACGACTGCGAATGGCGCCTTACCGGCGACCGGCTGGGCGGGCCCAATGAGCCGCCGGGCGGTCCGCCGCAGCAGCCGCCGCGTCGCGACGACAAGGAGGGCGATGGTGAGGGCCGCAGCGGGGCGCTGACGCTGACGCGGACCCGCACCAAGAAGCCATCGATGTATAAGGTATTGATGTTGAACGACGATTACACGCCGATGGAGTTCGTCGTCGACGTCCTGCAGCACATCTTCCAGAAGAACCGCGAAGAAGCGACCCAGATCATGCTGCACGTCCATCAGAAGGGCGTCGGTGTGTGCGGCGTTTACACCTACGAGATCGCCGAGACGAAGGTGACGCAAACGGTGGATTACGCGCGCAAGAACCAGCATCCTCTCCAGTGCACTCTGGAGAAGGAATGAACAAAACCGAGAGTAGTTCGTTCTTTCAGTCGAGGTAGTTCGATGTCCATGTTGTCCAAGAACCTCGAGAGATCCCTCCACCGCGCCTTCGGGCTCGCCGGAGAACGCCGCCACGAATACGCCACCCTCGAGCACCTGCTTCTGGCGATGACCGAGGATGACGACGCGGTTCCCGTCCTCAAGGCCTGCGGTGTCGACATCGACCGCCTGCGCCACGATCTCGAAACCTTCATCGACAATCGCCTGAAGGGCATCATCACCCAGAACCCGAGCGAACCGCTGCCGACCGCGGGCTTCCAGCGCGTGGTCCAGCGCGCTGCGGTCCATGTGCAGTCGTCCGGTCGCAAGGAAGTCACGGGCGCCAACGTTCTGGTGGCGCTGTTCTCCGAGCGCGACAGCCACGCCGTGTCGTTCCTCGAGAACCAGGGCATGACCCGGCTCGACGCCGTCGACTATATCAGCCACGGCAAGGCCAAGGTGCCGGGCCGCGCGCGCACCCGCCGAGTTTCGGGATCGGAGGAGGAGAACGGCGGCGAGGGCGGGACCAAGCAGGGCAACGAGGCGCTGGCCGCCTACTGCGTCGACCTCAACCAGAAGGCCCGCGAGGGCCGCGTCGATCCGCTGATCGGACGCGAGCACGAGGTCGAGCGCACCATCCAGGTTCTGTGCCGCCGCACCAAGAACAATCCGCTCTATGTCGGCGAACCCGGCGTCGGCAAGACGGCGATCGCCGAGGGCCTGGCGCGTAAGATTGTCGAGGGCGAGGTTCCCGAGGTGCTGAAGGAGTCGGTGATCTACGCGCTCGACATGGGCGCGCTGCTGGCCGGCACGCGCTATCGCGGCGACTTCGAGGAGCGGCTCAAGGCCGTGCTGTCGGAGCTCAAGAAGAAGCCCAACTCGGTGCTGTTCATCGACGAGATCCATACCATCATCGGCGCCGGCGCCACCTCGGGCGGCTCGATGGATGCGTCGAACCTGTTGAAGCCCTCGCTGCAGTCGGGCGAGCTGCGCTGCATCGGCTCGACCACCTACAAGGAATACCGCAACTACTTCGAGAAGGACCGCGCACTGGTCCGCCGCTTCCAGAAGATCGACGTGCCGGAGCCCTCGATCGCCGACGCCGTGGAGATCATGAAGGGGCTGAAGCCGGTCTACGAGAAGCACCACCACGTCACCTACACCGACGACGCCATCAAGGCCTCGGTCGAGCTGTCGGCGCGCTACATCCACGACCGCAAGCTGCCCGACAAGTCGATCGACGTGATCGACGAGGTCGGCGCCGCGCAGATGCTGCGCACGCCCGACATGCGCAAGTCGACCATCGAGGTGCACGACATCGAGGAGATCGTCGCCAAGATCGCCCGCATCCCGCCCAAGAGCGTGTCCAAGGACGACACCGAGATGCTGCGCAACATCGACCGCGATCTGAAGACGGTGGTGTTCGGCCAGGAGCGGGCGATCGACCAGCTCTCGGCCGCGATCAAGCTCGCACGCGCGGGCCTGCGCTCGCCGGAGAAGCCGATCGGCTCCTACCTGCTGGCCGGCCCCACGGGCGTCGGCAAGACCGAGGTGACGCGCCAGCTCGCGCGCCTGCTCGGGCTGGAGCTGATCCGCTTCGACATGTCGGACTACATGGAGCGCCATTCGGTCTCGCGCCTGATCGGCGCGCCGCCGGGCTATGTCGGCTTCGACCAGGGCGGCCTGCTGACCGACCAGGTCAACCAGCATCCGCATTGCGTCATCCTGCTCGACGAGATCGAGAAGGCACACCCCGACGTGTTCAACGTGCTGCTGCAGGTGATGGACTACGGCAAGCTCACCGACCACAACGGCCGGACGGTGGATTTCCGCAACGTCATCCTGTGCATGACGACCAACGCCGGTGCCGCCGACATCGCCAGGGCGGCGCTGGGCTTCGGCCGCGAGCAGCGCCACGACGAGGACGACGAGGCGATCAACCGGCTGTTCGCGCCGGAGTTCCGCAATCGCCTCGACGCCGTGATCAAGTTCGCCAACCTCGGCCCCGAGAGCATGAACAAGGTGGTCGACAAGTTCGTGGCCGAGCTCGAGGTCCAGCTGGCCGACCGCAAGGTGTTCATCGAGCTCTCCGACAGCGCGCGCCGTTGGCTGGCGGAGAAGGGCTACGATCGCCTGTTCGGCGCGCGGCCTCTTGCCCGCATCATTCAGGAGCATCTGAAAAAGCCGCTGGC
>DATGZZ010000453.1:0-4394 GCA_035296945.1 Reyranella sp. | reverse complement strand
CAATGTCGGCTTCCATCGCGCCCGGCAGATCGTCGTCGCAGCTGGTGCGCGCTCGGTTCGCCTGCTCGAGCCGCTCGGCATCCGCGTGCCGCTCGAGACCGAGCGCGGGTACCACGTCATGCTGCCGACACCCAAGGTGTCGCTGACCACGACGCTGTCGAACAAGAGCCGGTCCTTCGGCGTCACACCGATGGAGCATGGGCTCAGGGTAGCGGGCACGGTCGAGATTGCGGGCCTCGAGGCGGCGCCCGACGAGCGCCGCGCCAAGGCTTTGCTTGCCAATATCCGTACGATGTTCCCCGAGGTGAATACCGAGGGCCACCGCTTCTGGATGGGCTTCCGCCCTTCGACACCCGACAGCCTGCCGATGCTGGGCGAGGCGACAGGCCTGCCGGGCCTGTTCCTTGCCGTCGGCCACGGCCACTTCGGCATGACGGGCGGGCCGCCCAGCGGGCGCCTGATCTCGCAGCTGATCAACGGCAAGCCGACAGCCATCGACGCCGCGGCCTATGCGCCTCAGCGCTTTGCCGGTTGAAGCCTCCGGTCAGCCGTAGCGCAGCCAGCGGCCGCGGGCTTCGAGCGCTGCGATGATCGCTTGCGCGACCGGATGCGGGCCACCGTCGAACTGCACGCTGGTCTGGATGGTCTGGCCGGGCACCTCGAACCGGGCGCGGATGACATGGGGACCACCCGCTTCCGAGCAATGCAGGGCAATGGTGGTGGCATCGATGCCCGGCCCGGCCAGTGCCGCGGCCGTTGCCGTGTTGAGATGATCGGGAAAACGCACCGCCGCCTCGCGCAGCGATCCGGAAAAGAGCAGGCCCGGCGCCGGGCCGAGGCGGGGCGCCTGCTGCTCGATATGCAGGCGGGCACCGGCGCTGGCCGGCGCCAGCGTTGGCCCCGCGATCCAGCCCGTGAACAGGCGCAGCTCATGACCGGTGCGCCCGGCGACCTCCGCCAGACGACCGCGCAGGTCGTCGTCGATCAGCGCCGCCGCGCCCACCGACCAGAGATCGCCTTCCGACAGCAGGGCTTCGCCGTGGGCCCGCAACGCCTGCGGGCCGGCCGCATCGATGGCCAGCGGCGCCGGACGCCATATTCCCGTCCGGCCGACGACCGATTGCAGGACATGGCTGTCGGAGCCGTTTAGCCAATCGGCTACCGCGGCTCCGATCCGGCCACGGCCGATCAGATTGACCGGCCTCATCATCTGATGGCTACGGTGTGGACACATCGCTTCATGCTCCTCTCCCCCGCTAGGGGGAGAGGTTGGGTGAGGGGGTTGCACAAGTTTTCAATGCCCCCTCACCTAGCCTCTCCCCCTAGCGGGGGAGAGGAACATGAGCGGGATGATCACTTCAGCGCGGCGATGAAGGCTTCCACTTCCTCGAGCGGGATGTAGCGCTTCTCGTCGATTCCGCTCGCGCCAAAGGTCCAGAGCACGGCCGGGGCGGAAACATCGCCGTTCTTGTCGAACACCAATGCTCCGGTGGCGCCCTGGAAAGACACAGGCTTGCCTTGCTTGAGCAGCCCCAGGGCCTTCTTGAAGCCTTCGACGTCGCCGTTGACCTTCTCGCCCTTGGGGTCGCTCACCATCGGCACCTTGGCGGCGATCTGCGCGCCCGTGGCGTCCTTGCCGGCAGCGCTGTAGGCGAGCAGCGCGATCGCCGTGGCATCGAAGCTGTTGGGCAGGCCGGGGCCAGCCGGTGGCTTGCCGAACTTGGCCGTATAGGCCGCGACGAAGCCTTTGGCGCTGTCGGTGCGCGGCGTGGAAGTGTCCGTGCCGACGAAGCTCGCCAGATGCTGCATGCCCACGGCGTTGCGGAAATCGTCCGACTTCAGCGAGTTCGCGCCGATCATCTTGTTGGTGCCACCGAGCGACAGCCATTCGCGCACCACCGAGATGCCTTCCTTCGGGTAAAGCGCGAGATAGACGGCGTCGGGTTTACCGCCAAGGCCCTGGGTGACTTCGGCCCGGTAGCCCGGCTGGCCGTCATTGATGGCGATCTGCGCGGTCACCTCGATGCCGGAAGCGCGAAATGCCGCCGCCGCCAGCTTGCCGAGATCCTGGCCCCAGTCGTCGTTCTTGTAGAAGACCGCCACCTTCTTGTAGCCCGCCTCCTTCGCCGCCATCGCGCCGACAGAGCCCTGCACGCGCGAGGTCGCGAACGTGCGGAACCACAGTCCCTTGGTGGCTCCCTCCGCCGCCATCGCCGTCAGACGCGTGGTGGAGGAGCAGCAGGAGATCTGCATGGTGCCCGCGGGCACCGAGACCGAGGTCAGGATCGGGATGGTGATGCCCGAGGCGACCGTACCGATCAGGAGCCGCACCTTGCTGATGTCGACCAGCGCCTTGGCGGCATCGACGCCGACCTTGGCGTCGTTCTGATCGTCGCGCAGGATCGTCTCGACCTTGCAGCCGTCGACGCCGCCCGCCTCGTTCACCATCTCGGCGACCCACAGCGTCGTGGCGGCAATCGGCTTGCCCCAGTCGATCGAGGTCGGATAGACGACGCCGACATTCACCGAGCACGGCTGGGCGGCGGCGCCGCCGGTCTGAGCCAGGACGGCCAGGGCCGCGGCTGCGACAAATCCCGAAATCTCCCGCTTCATGTCAGTTTCCTCCCTTGCTGACGGATCTGCTCCGGCAGGATCCCCTGCGGTCGCCACAAAAGCATGCCGACGATCACCGACCCAATCAGAATGTATTGAATCGGGCCGGTGTAAAGCTGCATCGCCTGGGGCGCGAAGGCCGCGAGCGCAAAGCCGCTCGCCGTCCAGGCCGCCCAGATCAGGAAAGCGCCCAGCACGGCGCCGCGATTGTTGCCGGCCCCGCCGACGATCAGCATGGCCCACACCTGGAAGGTGAGGATCGGTGCCAGGTCCTGTGGACCGACATAGGCGTAGAATGCCACGTAGAGACCGCCTGCCGCGCCCATGATCATCGAGCCGATGACGAAGGATTCCAGCCTGAGGCGAACCGGGTTTTTGCCGAGCGAGCGGGCCGCTGCCTCATCCTCGCGGATGGCGCGCAGCGCCCGCCCGTAGGGCGAGCGGGTCAGTCTTTCGAGCCCGACATAGACGGCCGCCAGAACGGCCAGCACCAGCGCCAGAAAGCACAGGCCATAAAGGAAATTGTCGCCGCCCCCCATCGCCGTAATCTGCGCCTCGAGCGGACGGGGAAAGCCGCGCAACCCCTTGGCGCCGCCGGTCAGCCATTCGGCGTTGCGGGCGATGCTCTCGAAGGCGATGGCGACGCCGAACGTGGCGATGGCGAGATAATCGTGCCGGAGCCTCAGCGTCAGCGCGCCGAAGAACCAGGCGATCAGCCCGGCGAACAGGATTCCGCCGACGACCGCCACAGGAAAAGGCAGCAGGAACCCGCCGAACTGCCCGGGTTCCGGACGTCCGCCCAGCAGCATCGTTATGTAGGCGCCGGCACCGAAGAAGGCCGCCACGCCTCCGTTGAACAGGCCGGTGAAGCCCCATTGCAGGTTCAGCCCCAGCACGACGATGGCCAGGATGCCTGCCATCGTGGCGAAGAAGACCAGGTAGGAGATCACGCCGATCATGCCTGATCTTCACCGAACAGTCCGTGCGGGCGCAGCAGCAGCACGGCAAGGATGATCAGGAACGGCATCGCCGGCACATAGCCTGACGGCAGGACCGCCAGCGAGAGAGCGGACGCGACGCCGACCAGGAAGCCGCCCAGCACCGCGCCGTAGACGCTGCCGATGCCGCCCACGATGGTGGCGGCGAAAACCGGCAGAAGAAAATTGTGTCCCAGCGCCGGGGAAAGATGGTTGGTCAGCGTATAGAAAACGCCGGCTGCCGCCGAGAGCCCGCCGCCGATCAGCCAGACGGCGACGATCATTGTCGACAGACGGACGCCGGCAACCTGCGCCAGCGCCGGATTTTCCGCGACGGCGCGCAGGGCGAAGCCGAATGCCGTGCGAGTCAAGACGATGTGGAAGATGGCCATCAGCGCCAGGGCCGCAACGAGCACGAAGACCTGATCGGCCTTGACCAGGATGAGCGGATCGGTGCTGAGCACCGTCGCGAAGGCGATGTCCGGCGAAAAAAGCCGTGCGTTGTGGCCAAAGATCAGTGTGATGGCGTTGCGGATGATCAAGGCGACGCCGAAACTGGCAAACACCATCGAAAGCGCATCGGCCTTCGTGCGGATGCGCCTGAAGACCAGCCAGTCGATGACGACGGCGGATGCGCCGGTGAGCGCCATGGCGAGAAGCGTGGCCAGCGCCAGCGAGGCCGAGAGCGTCAGTGGTTTCAACGCGGCCGCCAGCGCCGGTGCCAGCGCCGCCAGGACCCTGTCGAACACCAGCGCCGCATACGCGCCGATGGCCAGCAGCTCCGAATAGGCGAAATTGGCAAAG
>DATGZZ010000452.1:0-5814 GCA_035296945.1 Reyranella sp. | reverse complement strand
GGCAGCAGCCGACCGGGAGCCGGCCCAGGCGGTCAGGGCTGCATCGATGGCGCGCTCAGCGCCGATGCGCTGATCGAGATCGAGGGCGGCCATGCCCGACAAGTCCGGCACGAGATCGCACAGGGCGCGCCATTCCGCGTCGGTGCGCGCAACGACGCTGATCCAGTCATCGTCGCCCTCGCAGCGCCATACGCCGTGGGGTGCATGACACGTCGAGGCATTGCCCATCGGTTTCGGCGGTGTGCCGAGCTGGGTCGCGACCAGGGGCTCGGCCATGGTCCACAGCATCGCCTCGATCATCGAAAAATCGATTCGCGCCACGCCGCCTTCATGCTGCCGATGCCAGAGCGCGGCGGCGGCGACAAAGGCAAGCATCAGGCCACACATGGGATCGAGCCACGCCAGCCCGATGCGTGGCGCGACCTCGGGATGACGGTTCAGCCCGGCAAAGCCGGCGTAGCACTGCAGCAGCGTCCCATACGCGACGGCCTGCGAGTCCGGCCCTGCTCTTCCCATCCCCGATGCCGAGACATAGATGAGGTCCGGGTTCACAGCCTTCAGCGCCTCGGCGCCGAGACCAAGCCTGTCCATGACGCCGGTGGCGAAGTTTTCGATCAGGATGTCCGACTTCGCAGCAAGGGCGCGCGCGATCTCGACCGCTTGCGGCTTCTTCAGGTCAAGGACGATGCTCTTCTTCGCTTGGCCAAGCACCGTATGCAGTTCCGACGCGCGCCCCGGGTCGCCGGTGCCGGGCGCTTCGACCTTGATGACCTCCGCACCCATGGCGGCAAGGTAGCGCGTCGTCGTCGGACCCGCGATCACCCAGCTGAAATCGAGCACGCGCACGCCGGACAACGGCATCGGACCATCCGGCGTTCGCCGTTTGCGGCCTGACGCGACGATACTCAGGCCGAACGGCGTGCCCGGCACCTGAATTGCCTTTCCGGCAAGGGTGTGCGGCCCCCAGTACCGGCGATGGCGCATCTGCGGCGTGTCGAGATGCTCGGCGACGTCGCGCAAGGGAAAGCTCGGTACATGCGCGCGCTGCGCGGTATCGGCGATCCATTGCTTGTCGTGTTGCCGGCTCCATTGCGACATCAGTGCATGCAGGGCATCCCAGTTCTTCACCCGATCGGCCTTGGAGACGAAGCGCGGGTCGGCGCCCCAGGCGGGTGATCCCATCGCTTTCAGCCACGATGCCCACTGTCTCTCCTCGCGCGGGGAAATCGCGGCATAACCGTCGCTCGCCGGCAGGATCGTCACCGTGGCGCCATTGCCGTCGCCCAGGCGCTTGCGGTCCCAGCTCCTGTGGCCCAGGCCTGCGCGGGCGAGTTCGCTCATGGCCAGCGTTGCCAAGGCTTCGTGGATCGACACGTCGATGGACGCACCGGATTGATTGCCCTGCGCGGCATGCATGCCGGCACAGGCGGCCGCCAATCCGCCGATGAACGCCGATTGCTCACCCACCGGACGTATCGGCGCCTCCGACAGATCGTCCACCTGCCCGGTCAGCTGGCGTGCAATGCCGCTGGCAAAGAACAAGGTGAGGTCGGTGGCCGGATCGTTTGCCTGGGGACCGGTCTCGCCGTACGGCGAGATCGTGACGACGATCGCCGACGGATTGATCCGCCGCAGCGTCGTCAACTCGTAGGGCCCCGCAAACCACTCGCTCGGCTGTCCCTCGCGCACGATCAACTGTGCCGCTGCCAGGGCCTCGCGCCGTTCCGTTGCGGTTGCGGCAACGGCTTTGCCACGATTGAGGCAGGCCAATAGCATGGTGGCGTCGCCCGGATCGATGCAGAACACTTCCGCGCCGACGTCGGCCAGCAGCCGGCCGCAAACCGCGGCAGCCGAACCGCCCCCGATCTGAACCACCTTGAATCCGGTCAACAGCGTCATGTCTGTCTTTCCATTTGTTGCATGAGCCACCGATCGGCGCAAAGAATTCGCGTCGGCGGCCGACCAGCCGCCTTGGGACTTCACTCGATGAATGACCTGCTGACCACCGACTTCAGGAACGCGCCCTACTGGTGGGATGCGGCACCCCTGACCGAGAGCACAGGCGGCATGCTCGCGCCCTCTTACGATGCGGTCATCGTCGGATCGGGCTACACCGGCTTGCGCGCGGCCTTGACGCTCGCGCGGGCCGGACGAAGCGTGGCGGTGTTCGACAAGCAGCGGCCGGGCTATGGCGCCTCGCGCCGCAATGCCGGATTTCTCGGCCGCACGCTGAAGAAATCCTATGTCGACCTGAAGGCCGCCAAGGGCGCGGCCCATGCCTCCGCCATCTATCGCGACCTGATGATGGCCTATGACAGCACGCTGGCCTTCATCGCCGAGGAGGGCATCGACTGCCATGCCGTGCGCTGCGGCCGGCTCATCGCGGCGACGTCGGCCGCCCACTACGCGGAGCTGGAGCGCGAACTCGCCGGCATGAAGGCCGATCTCGGCCTGCCTTATGCCATGCTGCCGCGCGCCCGGCTGCGCGAGGAAATGGCCAGCGACCTCTACGACGGCGGCGCCGTCATTCCCGATCTCGGATCGCTGCATCCCGGCCTTTACCACCACGGCTTGATGACGAGGGCGCTGACGGCCGGCGTCGCGATCTTCGGCAATTGCGAAGTGACCGCGGTCGACCAGGCCGGCCAAGGCAGCGAGCGCTTCCGCGTCACCACCGGCGCCGGCCAGACGCGCGCACGGGACGTGGTGATCGCCACCAACGGCTACACGCCCAAAAACCTGCCCTGGCATGCCAGGCGCGTCATTCCCTTCGTCGGTTACATGGCGGCAACCGAACTGCTGCCGCCGGCGCTGCTGGCGAAGCAACTGCCGCATCGGCGCACGGTGATCGACTCCAATCTCGACATCGATTTCTTCCGGCCGGCGCCCGCGGAGCCGCGCCTGCTGTTCGGCGGCGCCACGGCCAACGGCCTGGAAGATCCTGAAGCCATCGCCAACCTCCTGCACGCACGACTGAGGCGCGCGCTGCCGGATCTCGCCGACGTCAAGCTCAGCCACGTCTGGACGGGGCAATGCGCCGGCACGTTCGACATGATGCCGCATATCGGCTGCCACGACGGCATCTGGTGCGGCATGGGCTACAACTTCGCCGGCGTTCCCATGGGATCGTTCTTCGGGCTGAAGATCGCGCAGAAGATTCTCGGCCTGCCGGACGGGACTTGCACCTTCGAATCGGCTGCGTTCCCGACGCTGCCCTTCTATCGCGGCAATCCATGGTTCCTGCCGCTCGTGATGCGCTGGTTCGCCTGGCAGGACGCCAAGCTGGCGCGAAGCCGCTGAGACAACTCATACTCCTCTCCCCCGCTAGGGGGAGAGGTTGGGTGAGGGGGCTGCACGTGCTGTCGAAGCCCCCTCACCTAGCCTCTCCCCCTAGCGGGGGAGAGGAACTCGAGTCGTGTTCTCAGCTATGTGCTGCTTTCAGCGCCGGCAGTACGTTGCGCGCGATCCGCTCGAACATCGGCGCCTGCTCGTCCAGCATCGGGTAGTAGAAGGCGATCTCCGAGATGCCGAGCGCGATCACCTGCTCGACCATCTGCCGGCAGGTTTCCTCGGACTCGTAATATTTGATCTTGCCGCCGCTCGACCGGGCGGTCGGATCGAACATGAGGTAGGAGCGCCGCAGCGTCGTCGGGTCGCGTCCGATCCTGGCGCAGCGCGCGTCGATCATCGCCACGCGCTCGCGCGTCTCGGCGAGCTGGGCCTCGAAGGTCTTGGCGAAGCTGATGCTGTTCCAGACGTCGGCATGCCGCGCGGCGTGACCCAGCATGAGCGGTCCCATCGCGGCGATGACGATGGGCGGACGCGGTGACTGGACGGGCCGCGGGCGCAGCGCCGCGGCATCGACCTTGTAGAAGCGCCCCTGGAACGTGGTCTCCTCCTGAGAGAGCAATCGCTCGACGATCTCGACATACTCCCCGAACCGGGCGACGCGTTCCTTCGCGCTCCAATTCTCGATGCCCATCATGCGATAGGACGGGTCGACCTCCAGGCCAATGCCGAGCCCGACGTCGAGCCGGCCGCCGGAAATGTGATCGGCGGTGAGGGCCTGCAGCGCCAGCAAGGCCGGATTGCGCAGCGGGATCTGGGCGACCAGGGTCGTCAGCCGAACGCGCGTCGTTGCCTGGGCGATGGCGGCAAGCTGCGACCACAACTCGAACCACGGTCCCTTGCCGCCGGCCCAGTCGACGAGATGGTCGGCGAGGCCGATAGAATCGAAACCAAACGCCTCGACGTGTTGGCAGCGGCGCAAAAGCTCGGGCCACGGCACGTTCGGCAGCACGAGCACGGAGAAGCGGAGTTGGTTGGTCATGATTACCCGTCGTCCTCAAGTTCCTCTCCCCCGCTAGGGGGAGAGGCTAGGTGAGGGGGAATCGACAGCTCGTGCAACCCCCTCACCCAACCTCTCCCCCTATCGGGGGAGAGGAGCCTGATTAGGCGTTACATCGCGAGCCGACCCTCACCAACCCATCGCCCGGCCGGTGCGGCGCGGGTCGGCGGCGCCGTAGAGCTTGCCGCCTATAAGGTCGGCGGAGATGGCGCAGACGCCGGCGGTCTTGAGCGAGAGATCGGGCAGCCAGTTCACCTGGTGGCCCATGGCGCCGAGCGCCTCGCCGGTCGGCTTGCCGATCCCCTGCTCGACGTCGAGGCGGCCGGGATAATAGGCGTGCGGCTCGAAACTGTCGGGGAAGTTGCGGGTGATGAAGCGCGGCGCCTCGACCGCCTGCTGGATATCCATGCCGAAGACCAGATGATTTAGGAGCACCTGCAGCATGCCCTGCGGCTGCAGATCGCCGCCCGGCGAGCCGAACGGCATCAGGAGCTGCCCTTTGCGCATTGCCATCGCCGGATTGGGCGTGAGCCTGGGCCGCTTGCCCGGCGCGGCGACGGAGGTGTGGTTGGGATCGCCCCACGACTGCGAGCCGCGCGACGACGGGCAGAGCCCCAATCCGGGAATGACCGGGCTTTCCCAGGACACGTCGCTCGGCGTCGCCGAAAAGGCGTTGCCCTGCGAATCGACGACGCAGACATACGAAGTGTCGCCCGGCAGTCCCGGCTCGCCCACGGCAACCGACGGCTTGGCGGCATGGCCCGCGACATGGCCGGCGACAACACCCGCCGGCGGCATCTCGCCGAAGGCGCGATCGTCGCGGATCGTCTTCAGCCGCTCCTGCGCATAGGCGCGCGACAGCAGCGTCTCCATGGGAACGTCGACGAAGCGCGGATCGCCGTAGTAGCGCTCGCGGTCGGCGAAGCAGAGGTTCATGACCTCGGCCAGGAGATGGACGTAGTCCGTCGAATTGTGGCCCAGCGCCTTGAGGTCGACCTCGTCCAGCAGCGACAGCATCTGCAGCAGCACCGGCCCCTGGCACCAGGGACCGCAGCTCAGCACGTCGGTGCCCTTGAAGCTGTAGCGCAGCGGCACCTCGATCTCGGACCGGTACTCGGCGAGATCCTGCTCGGTCAGCAAGCCGCCGTTCTCGCGATGATACTTGGCGATCGTCTGAGCAATGTCGCCGCGATAAAAGGCGTCGCGCGCCGCCCTCAGGCCGGCATCGCGGCCCCTGCCCGCTGCTGCCCTCTCCTGGTCGGCCATGAACTGGATCGTGCGGCCGAGATCGGGCTGCACCAGCCGGTCGCCTTCGGCCAGCGGCTTGCCGTTGCGCTGCCATATCGCGGTGTTCTGCGGCCAGCGCCGATAGTCCTCGGCCTTGTCCTGCAGGAAGGTCGCCATGACGGTGTGCACCGCAAAGCCGTCGCGCGCATAGCGGATGGCCGCCGCCGCGACCTCGCCGA
>DATGZZ010000451.1:0-2689 GCA_035296945.1 Reyranella sp. | reverse complement strand
AGAACATGTCGAACAACGCCGCGGTCACCGCCGACGGCGGCGAGATCGGCCGCGCCCAGGCGCTGCAGGCGCGCGCCGCTCGCGTCCTGCTCAGCGTCCACATGAACCCGGTGCTGCTGAAGCCCCAGAGCGATGTCGGTGCCCAGGTCGTGGTGCAGGGCAAGGTATTCGGCAACGCCAAGGCGCGCGAGTACCAGGGACTGAAGCCCAAGCTCCTCGGCGCGGTGCTCGACAGCTTCGGACGCTTGGCAGCCGAATGCGATCTCGTGCTGGTCGAAGGTGCGGGCTCGGCGTCCGAAGTCAATCTGCGCGCCAACGACATCGCCAACATGGGCTTTGCACGCGCGGCGGACGTGCCCGTCGTCCTGGTGGGCGACATCGACCGTGGCGGCGTGATCGCAAGCCTGGTCGGCACCAAGACCGTAATCGATGTCGCCGACGCCGCAATGATCGTGGGCTTCATCGTCAATCGCTTCCGTGGCGATCCCACCCTGTTTGACGACGGCATGAAGGCGGTGAGTGAGCGCACCGGCTGGCGGGCGCTGGGCCTGGTGCCGTTCTTCGAGGCGGCACATCGTCTGCCGGCCGAGGACGCGGTGATCCTGCAGGACCAGAAGGTGGCAAGGGGCGATGGCCGCATTCGCATCGCCGTCCTCGTCTATCCCCGCATCGCCAACTTCGACGACTTCGATCCGCTGCGGCTCGATCCGGGGGTCGACCTCGTCTTCGTCGGACCGCACCAACCGGTGCCGGGCGATACAAGGCTGATCATCCTGCCCGGATCGAAATCGACCATCGCCGATCTCGCGTCGCTGCGACAGTTCGGCTGGGACATCGACCTCAAGGCGCATCTGCGGCGCGGCGGCTTCGTGCTGGGCATCTGCGGCGGCTACCAGATGCTCGGCCGAACGATTGCCGATCCGCACGGCATCGAGGGACCGCCGCAGAAGATCGACGGCCTCGGACTGTTCGAGGTCGACACGGTGCTCGAAGGCGACAAGGTCCTGGTCGAGGTGAGTGGCGAGACCGCGGACGGCGCCGTGCCGTTCAAGGGCTACGAGATGCATATCGGTCGCACGACCAGCGGGGACGGCTCGCTGCGGCCACTGCTCAGCCTCGGCCACGGCAAGACAGATGGCGCGGTGAGCGTCGATGGCCGCGTGGCCGGCTGCTACATCCACGGTCTGCTGGCCGACGACCGGCAACGCCAGCACTGGCTGAAACTCATCGGCGGACGAGCTGCCGGCTTCGACTATGAAGCCGATGTCGATGCCACGCTCGACTTGCTTGCCGATCACCTCGAAAAGCACGTCGATTGTGATCGCCTGCTCGCATTGGCGCGCGAGCCGAAAGTCGGCGGGTGAATTTCGATGAATTTCGATAGTGTCGCCCTATCGAAATTAGACCCTGCAAAAGCCGCGTGTTTTGGGCCTTTTCTTGACGCTTCGGGCATTTCGATGGTTTCGCTGGCCATTTCTGCCCGGATGAGTTTGCTTCGACATTGTCGACCTCGCACAGCGCGGCCTTGCGAACCGGCCTGCCGGCCGGCTGTTGTTGATCCGATAGACGATGCATAGAGCGACAGACGCCGGACTCTATCAAAACCACCGTGCTTGTCAATAACTACAGTTCATATCGACGATCACCGGATGCTGCCGGCGATGGCGTGTTTCGCTGTGACTAATTTTGGCGCTCAAGGAGGGGGTCCTTATAGCGGGTGTCCGTCGTCGTCATACCAAGGTTTGTGCGGCCCAAGGCGACTGCTGGCAGTGCTGTCACCGATGACGAGCCGCCAGACTAGGCCTGCAAGCCGAACACGATCAGGACCAGCACCGCGATCTGCAAGCCGCAGGCCGTGCGATAGAGTTTCAGCGCCGTGCGGATGTCCTTCGCCGTCAGCTGGCTGCGCCCTTCGCCCACCCAGCGCTCTTGCACCGGCACGCCGTCGTAGACGCGCGGACCTGAGAGCCGGATGCCGAGCGCGCCCGCCATCGCCGCCTCCGGCCAGCCGGCATTGGGGGAGCGGTGGTGGCTCGCATCGCGGCGGATCGTCCCGAGTGCCGCGCCCGGCGACAGGCCAAGTGGGACGGCGGCCAACGCGAGCCATAGCGCCGACAAACGAGAAGCGGGCAGGTTCACCAGGTCGTCGAAGCGCGCTGACGCCCAGCCGAAGTCCTCGTAGCGCTCCGTCCTGTGGCCGATCATGCTGTCGGCGGTGTTGACCGCCTTGTAGGCAAGCGCGCCCGGCAGGCCCGCCACCGCCATCCAGAACAACGGCGCCACCACGCCGTCGGAGAAGTTCTCCGCCAGGCTCTCGATCGCCGCCCGGCAGATGGCGGCTTCGTCGAGGCCTTGCGTTTCGCGGCCGACGATGTGGGCGACGGCCATGCGGCCGCCGGACAGGCCTTCGGTCTCGAGCCCCTTGGCCACGGCCAGCACATGCTCGTCGAGGCTGCGCTGCGCCAGCAAGGTGCTCGCCAGCACGCCACACAGGATCAACGACGCGAGGCCCGGAAGGAGTCGATCGAGAATGCCCGCGATCGCCAAACCCGACAGCACGGCCACGACCACCAACAGTGTCAGCGTAAGAACGCCATACAGCCGGCGCGACGATCGGGGGCCTGAATTCCAGGCCTCATCGCACCATGTTATGAGCTTGCCGATCCAGGTGACGGGATGGCCGAGCAGG
>DATGZZ010000450.1:0-5614 GCA_035296945.1 Reyranella sp. | reverse complement strand
GGCATGTTGAGTTCCAGATGCTGCGCCACCTCGCCCGCGGTGCGCAGGTCCTTGGCCATCAGGCCGGTGGTGAAGCCCGCCGCGAAGTTGCGCGGCACCACGAACTGGCGGCCCTTCACCTCGGTGGCGTTGCTCTTGCCGGTCGAGCTGTTGAACACGTCGACCATGGTGCCGGGATCGAGGCCGAAGGCCTCACCCACCACCAGCGCCTCGCACATGGCGACCAGGCCCGCTGCCGACAGGTAGTTGTTCAGCGCCTTCAGCGCATGGCCGGCGCCGGCCGGGCCGCAGAGCGTGATGGTCTTGCCCATGGCGGCGAAGGCCGGCCGTGCGCGCTCGAGGTCGGCGGCGTTGCCACCCACCATGATGCTGAGCGAGCCGTCGATGGCGCGCTTCACGCCGCCCGACACCGGCGCGTCGAGCAGGGCCACGCCGAGCGCCGCGAGATCGCGCGCGAGCTTCTGGGTGTCAACGGGATTGGACGAACTCATGTCGATGGCGATGGCGCCTGCCGCCATGCCTTCACGCGCGGGGTCGCGGCCTTCGATCAGCGCCTGCCGCACGATCTTGCCATCGGGCAGCATGGTGATCACGGCATCGGCGCCCTGCGCCGCGGCCTTGGGCGACGCGGTCGCCAGCGCCGAGGGATGGGCGCCGATGAAATCAGACACCGCCTTCTGCGAGAGGTCGTAGAGGCGAAGCTTGAAGCCCGCCTGGGCGAGCCGCGCCGCCATCGGCCGGCCCATCATGCCGAGGCCGATGAAGGCGATGGTGGCGGGAGGTGCCAAGGAAGCTGCGAGCGTGGTCATGAAACGGTCCCCGACTGAAGGTCGTACTCATAGAACGGCAAGGTGCGGCCGGGAATGGCGTCGGACGGCGCGTTCCGCAGATAGCGCGCGCCCATGCGTTCGTAGAAGGCGGCAGCGTTGGGATCGGCCAGGATGGTCATGCGCCGGGCGCCCTGGCGGCGGGCCAGGACGACGGCCGCCTCGAACAACGCGCGACCGGCGCCGCTGCCGATCGCCGGTGGATCGATGAACAGGGCATCGAGGTCGGTCGTGTCGCCGTCGGGCAGCACGCAGGCCATACCGATCACGCGGTCCGCGTCATCGGCGGCGACCAGCACGCGGCCGGCGGCGATGTCGTCCTCGTTCACGACCAGCGCCGCCGCGCTCAATTTCATGAATGCAGCGTCATAGCCCCAATGCGCCTTCGACCGCACGCAGAGGGCGGTGAGATTTTGGCTTTCGCCTGGCTTTGCCGAGCGAACCTGCACTAGCAAACGCACCTCGCGCTCCATTACCCCTCGGGTAGTTGATCGTCTTGCGACGGACATCAATCCTGTGCAACCCGGCTCAATGCAAGAAGGAGAACCGATGGAGGTGCCAGTCTACTTCGAGGATCTCGTCGTGGGCGCTTCCTTCCTGAGCGATGAGATCGCGATCGACCACGAAGAAATGCTGGCCTACAACCGTCGCAACGACCCATGGCCGTTTCACGTCGACGACGCGTCGTCAGCCCACAATCCGTATGGCAGCCTGATCGCCAGCGGCGGTTACACCATCACGCTGATGTACCGGCTGGGCCACCAGATCTACAACGTGCCCGAACGGCGCTGGGCGGTGCTCGGCGCTTCGGAATGGCACCTGAAGTTCCCCGCCCCCGTCCGTTCAGGCGACCGAGTGCGGCTGCGGATCACGATCAAGGCCAAGCGCGAATCGAGCAGACCGCGACGCGGCCACTTCGACCTCCTGTACAAGTTGCTGAATCAGGCAGGCGATGTCGTGCTATCGGTGCTCGTTGCCGGCTTGATCGAGCGCAGACCGCCAACCTGACTACTGCCGTCATCCCGACCGGCGCGCGAAGCGCTCCGGTCGGGATGACGGTTGGTGGTCTCAGACCCCGCGTTCCTTGAACACGCCGCTCGCGATCTTGAAGGCGTCGAGGCTGGCCGGGATGCCGCAGTAGATCGCGACCTGCAGGAAGATCTCCTTGATCTCTTCCTTGGTGAGGCCGTTGTTCAGCGCACCGTTGACGTGCAGCTTGAGCTCGGGGCCGCGGTTCAGGGCGGCCAGCATGGCGAGGTTCAGCATCGAGCGCGTCTTCTTGGGCAGGCCCGGCCGCGTCCACACATAGCCCCAGGCGTATTCGGTCGTGATGTCCTGGAACGACATCATGAAATCGTCTGTGGCGGCGTTCGCCATCGAATTGTCGACGTAGCTCGCGCCCAGCACGGCTTTGCGCATTTTCATGCCGTCGTCGTAAAGCTTCTTGTTGCGCGGATTGGGCTTGGCTTTCTTAGCCGCCTTGGCCTTGGCCATCTGACACTCCTCCAGTTCAATGAACGGCGGAGTTATCAGATCAGGCGATCAAAAGATCAAACGGCAATGCGTTCCGGCGGCGGCTGTCCGGTCGCCGGTTGATCGAGACCCTTCGTGCGCGCCCGCTGGCAGAGATCTTCGATGGTGATGGCGTCGAGCTGGGACATCATGTCGTCGCGCAGCTTCTCCCACATCGGCCAGACGACTTCGTGGGCGAGCGGCGAGCCGGTCGAGGGATCGTTGGGCTCGGTCTCGGCCTCGAGCTTGCGCACCACGCGCACGACTTCACCCAGGGTGATTTTTCGCTGCTCGCGGCCCAGGCGATAGCCGCCGCGCGGACCGCGCTTGCCGGCCAGGATGCCGGCGCGCACCAGATGCTGCAGCACCTGCTCGAGATAGCGTTTGGGAATGCGCTGGCGCTCGGTGATGTCGCCCGAGCGCACCGGATGCTCGCCGACATGGAAGGCCACATCGAGCACGGCCTCGATTGCGAACATGGTCTTCTTGCTGAGCCGAGGCATCCCCAGTGCTTCTCCTCAGGCGCCTTAGGCGCTTTTGGCCGATCCCGCCGTCACCCCTGTCGACCCGAACCCGCCGGCGCCACGCGCTGTCCGATCGAGCTCGCTCACTTCACGCCACACCGCCCGGGCATGCCGGGCCACGACCAACTGTGCAATTCGCATGCCGCGACTGATGCGGAATGGCTCCTTGGAAAGGTTGATCAAAATGACGCCGATCTCTCCCCGATAATCAGCATCTACTGTTCCCGGCGCGTTGACCACCGTCACGCCGTTCTTGGCCGCCAAGCCCGAGCGCGGCCTGACCTGGGCCTCGAAGCCTACCGGTAGGGCGATCGAAATGCCGGACGGCACGATCTTGCGTTCCAGCGGTCCGAGTTCGATGTCCTGATCGATGGCGGCCAAAAGGTCGGCACCGGCGGCGGCAGCCGTTGCATAGTCCGGCAGGGCAAGGTCATGGGCATGCGCCAGGCGCACCACTTCGATCTCGACGGTCTCGACACCCTTCATTCCGCGGCCTCGGCTTTGGTTGGCTGACCGAAATGCAGGGCGATGCGGCCGGCCAGCCGCATGGCGACCTCGCCCTTGGCCAGGGTCGGCCAGTCCTCCACGCCCGAAGCGCTGATCAGGTGCACGGTATTGCGCTCGCCACCGAACGTGCCGACGGCAGCCGACACGTCGTTGGCCACGATCCAGTCGCAGCCCTTGCGCTGGCGCTTGTCGATGGCATTGGCCACCAGGTTCTCGGTCTCGGCGGCGAAGCCAACGACAAGCGCCGGGCGCGCCGGGCCGGGCTTGGACAAGGTGGCGAGGATGTCGGGATTGGGTGTCAGCTCCAGGCTCGGCGGCGCCGTCCCTGCCTTCTTCTTGATCTTCGAACCCGCCGGCCGGGCGGCCTTCCAGTCGGCGACGGCGGCGGCGCAGACGGCGACGTCGATGCGGCCGGCGGCGAGGCAGGCCGCCAGCATCTGCTCGGCCGAGTCGACATGAACCGTACGAAGGCCCGGCGGATCGGCGATGGCCACAGGCCCGCTGACCAGGGTGACGTCGGCGCCGAGAGCGGCCAGCGCCGAGGCGATGGCATGGCCCTGCTTGCCCGACGAATGGTTGGAGATGTAACGCACGGGATCGATCGCCTCGCGCGTCGGTCCTGATGTCACGACGGCGCGCTTTCCAGCCAAGGGGCGTTCGGCTGGCGCCAGAAGGCCGTCGATGGCGTCGGCGATCTCCTCCGGCTCGGACATGCGGCCTGGCCCGAATTCGTTGCAGGCCATGGCGCCGTCGTTGGGCCCGATGAAATGGACGCCGCGCTGCTTCAGGGTCTCGATGTTGGCAACGGTGGCCGCATGGCTCCACATGCGCACGTTCATCGCAGGCGCGGCCAGCACCGGCTTGTCGGTGGCGAGCAGCACGGTCGCGGCGAGATCGTCGGCCAGGCCCGCTGCCATGCGCGCCAGGATATTGGCGGTCGCCGGCGCCACCACCAGCAGGTCGGCATCGCGCGAGAGCTGGATATGGCCCATCTCGCTTTCGTCGGTCAGCGAGAACATGTCGCTGTAGACGCGATCCTCGCTCAGCGCCTGCAGCGACAGCGGCGTGACGAATTTGGCGCCGGCCTCGGTCAGCACGCAGCGCACCGAAGCACCGCGTTCGCGCAGGCGGCGGATGAGCTCGAGCGACTTGAAGGCCGCGATGCCCCCCGCGACGATCAGCAGAATCCGCTTGCCCTTGAGCATGGTCCCCAGCCTATCACAACACCCGGCTGGCGAAAGTATACAGCCCGGTGACCAACAACGCCCAGAACACGGCCAGGCGGAACTGCTCGACCGACAGGCGTTGGCGGATCCGCTGGCCCGCCCACATGCCGGCCAGCGCCGGCACCACCGCGGCGGCCGAGACGATGGCGCGCGGGCCGTCCAAAAGGCCGAAATTCAGCAGCGATAACGTGAGCGTGAGCGAGGTGGCGCAGAGCACCACGCCCAGGGTCTGCACCAGCTCGGAAGGCTTGACGTCGAGGCCCTGCAGGTAGGGCATGAGTGGAATGATCGGCACGCCGACGACGCCGGCGACAAAGCCCGAGACCGCGCCGATCATCGGTGCCAGCGGCTTTTCCAGGTCGGCATGGATGTGCAGGCGGATGCGCAGCAGGCCAAGGGCGCTGTAGACGACCAGGATGGTCGCCAGAACGATGAAGGCCCAGTTGGGCCCCTTCTGGCCGACCAGCCACATGGTGAGATAGAGCCCGATCGCCAGCGGCGCGATCAGCGGCCACTGCCGGCGCAGGATCTTCCAGAAGTTGCCGCCTACCGCAGCCTGCCAGACATTGGAGAAGATGGTCGGCAACGCGATCATGGCGATCGCCTCGGTCAGCGGCAGGACGAGCGTCGTCAGCGCAATGACGATGGTCGGCAGGCCGAGTCCCACCAGCCCCTTGACGGTTCCCGCGAGCAGGAAGACGACGAGGCCGAAGATGATCTGGTCGGTCGTCACTTAGTCCTCAACACCGCCATCCGACCGAAGCGCGCAGCACCTTCTCATTTCCTCCCCCGGGGGAGGATACAGGAGGGGGCAGGCGACCGGCACGGCGTGAGCCAATTTCAGATTGGAATGATCTCATTATCTGAGAGATCGCCTTTGCGGCTCTCCCCCTCCTGTATCCTTCCCCCGTAAAACGGGGGAGGAAATGAAAGGGCTAGCCGCTCCGGTCGGGATGACGGCTTTAGTGCCACCACGCGGCAATGGCGGCGATCAACGCAAGGACGGCGATGATCTCGG
>DATGZZ010000449.1:0-4198 GCA_035296945.1 Reyranella sp. | reverse complement strand
TCCCGGCCATCCCTGGTTCGGCTCGCCGAGCTTCGACATCAAGTACGATCCCGCCGAGGCCAAGAAGCTGCTGGCCGAAGCCGGCTATGGACCCAACAAGAAGCCCAAGATCAAGATCGCGATCTCTACCTCAGGCTCGGGACAGATGCTTCCTCTGCCGATGAACGAGTACGTCCAGGAGAATCTGAGCGCGGTCGGCTTCGACATCTCGTTCGAGGTCATGGAGTGGAACGCCCTGGTCACGTTCGGCTTCCAGCCGGTGACGGGCGAGGCTTCGACCAAGGCCGGCACCAACGGCATCAACATCAGCCGCGCCACGGTCGATCCCTATTCGGCCTTCATGCGCCTCTATCACAGCGACTTCGTGCCGCCGCGCGGCGCCAACTGGGGCCTCGTGAAGGATCCCAAGCTCGACGAGCTGATCAACAAGGCGCACACCAGCTTCGACCGCGCCGCCCAGACCAAGGCGCTGGCCGACGTCCATACCTACATCGTCGACCAGGCCTACTGGGTCTGGATCGCCTACGATCTCAACCCGCGCGCCATGAGCCCCAAGGTGACGGGCTTCGTGCAGGCCCAGAGCTGGTTCCAGGACCTCACGCCCATCACCATGAAGTAGCGGCAGGCGGACCATGCTCCTCTATGCCCTGAGGCGGCTGATCTACCTGGTGCCGGTCGCCTTCGGCGTGTCGCTGCTGGTGTTCGGGCTGGTGCATCTGGCGCCGGGCGATCCGATCTCGGCCATCGTGCCGCCGGATGCGCCCAAGGAAGTGATCGACAAGCTCAAGGAGTATTACGGCTTCGACAAGCCCTTGCCGGTGCAGTACTTCCGCTGGCTGGCGGTGACCTTGACTGGCGACTTCGGCACCTCGATCGGCACCGGCCGGTCGGTGGCGAGTGAAGTCTCGTCGGCGTTCGGCAACACCATCATCCTGGCCATCGCCGCCACGACGCTCGCCTTCACGCTGGCCGTCATCCTCGGCACCGCCGCGGCCTATGCGAAGTCGCGCATCGTCGACCGGCTGGTCACCCTGATCTCGCTGGTCGGCGTCAGCGTGCCCCACTTCTGGCTGGCGATCGTCCTGGTCATCATCTTCGCCGTCGAGCTCGGCGCCCTGCCGCCCATGGGCATGGGGCCGGAGAACTCCACGGGCTGGCGCTTCGACCGCGCCCATCTCGCCCACATGGTGCTGCCGACCATCGCGCTGTCGGTGATCCCGCTCGGCGTCGTCACGCGCACCGTGCGCTCGACGATCAAGGAAATCCTCAGCATGGAGTTCGTGACGGCGCTGCAGGCCAAGGGCATGAGCGACAGCCAGATCCTGCGCCATGTGCTGAAGAACGCCGCGCCGACCTGCCTCGCCGTGATGGGCCTGCAGGCCGGCAACCTCATAGGCGGCTCGATCCTGATCGAGACGGTGTTCGCCTGGCCGGGCACCGGCTTCCTGCTGAACAGCGCCATCTTCCGCCGCGACCTGCCGATCCTGCAGGGCACGACCCTGGTGCTGGCCGGCTTCTTCATGCTGCTCAACCTCACCGTGGACGTGATCCAGACCATGGTCGACCCACGCATCAAGCGAGGCTGACGCCATGGCGATCCAGACCCCCTCGCTCGAGCTCGGCGCGCCCCTGGTGCAAGCGACCGCGGCCGCCGCGGGACGCGGTTACTGGAAGTCGGTCGCCCGCCGCCTGCGGCGCGATCCGGTGACCGTGATCTGCGCCGCCGTGCTGCTCCTGCTCGTCGCCTCTGCCCTGGCGGCGCCATGGCTGGGCCTGGCCGATCCCTACAAGACCTCGATGCTGCGCCGGCTCTATCCCCTGGGCTCGCCCAACCACCTGCTGGGCACCGACGAGCTTGGGCGCGACATGCTCTCGCGCCTGATCTACGGCGGCCGCCTGTCGCTGTTCATGGGCGTGACGCCCGTCGTCTGCGCCCTTCTGATCGGCGGCCTTTTAGGCATCACCGCGGGCTTCGTCGGCGGCCGCACCAACATGGCGATCATGCGCGTCATGGATGTCTTCTATGCCTTCCCGTCGGTGCTGCTGGCGATCTCGCTGTCGGGCGCGATGGGGGCGGGCACCGAGAACACCCTTCTGTCGCTGACGCTGGTTTTCATCCCGCCGATCTGTCGCGTCTCGGAAAGTGTGACCACCCAGGTGCGGGGCTTCGATTTCGTCGATGCCGCGCGCGCGAGCGGTGCCGGCGCCCTCACCATCGTGCGCGTGCACGTGCTGGGCAACGTGCTGGGGCCGATCCTGGTCTATGCGACGTCGCTGATCAGCGTGGCCATCATCCTGGCCGCGGGCCTGAGCTTCCTTGGTCTCGGCGTGAAGCCGCCCGAGCCCGAATGGGGCCTGATGCTGAACACGCTGCGCCAGGCGATCTACGTCAATCCGGTCCTGGCGGCCCTGCCCGGCGTCATGATCTTCATCACCTCGATCTGCTTCAACATGATGAGCGACGGCCTGCGTGCGGCCATGGATGTGAAGGCCTGACATGGACACGATGCTCCCTGTCGATCGCGGCGGTCCGGCCCAGCCTCTGTTGCTGGCCAGCGGCCTGCGCAAGCATTTCCCGGTGGGCGGCGGCATCCTCGGCCGCGGCCGCAAGGTGGTGCGCGCGGTCGACGATCTCACCTTGTCGGTGGCCAAGGGCGAGACCCTGGGCGTCGTGGGTGAATCGGGCTGCGGCAAGTCGACGGTAGCGCGGCTGCTGATCCGCCTGATCAAGCCGGACACCGGGACCATGGTGCTGGACGGCGATCCGGTCGACGAGCCGCACGGCATCACAGTGAACGAGCTGCGCCGCCAGGTGCAGATGGTGTTCCAGGATTCCTACGCCTCGCTCAACCCCAGGCTCACCATCGCCGAGACGCTGGCCTTCGCGCCCAAGGCGCACGGCCTGCCGGCGGCCGAAGCCCGCGACCGCGTGCGCGACCTTCTGAGCAAGGTCGGCCTCGACCCCAACAACTACGCCGAACGCTATCCGCACGAGCTGTCGGGCGGCCAGCGCCAGCGCGTCAACATCGCCCGTGCGCTGGCGCTCCGGCCGCGCCTGGTGATCCTCGACGAGGCGGTGTCGGCGCTCGACAAGTCGGTCGAGGCGCAAGTGCTGAACATGCTGGTCGACCTCAAGAGCGAGCTCGGCCTGACTTATGTCTTCATCAGCCACGACCTCAACGTCGTGCAGTATCTAAGCGACCGCGTGCTGGTGATGTATCTCGGCAAGATCGTCGAGCTCGGCCCGGTCGAGGCGATCTACGGCGCCCCGCAGCACCCCTACACCAGAGCGCTCTTATCGGCGCGGCCGTCGATGGACCCGCGCAGGCGCACCAGGGAAGCGCCCATCCAGGGCGACCCGCCCAATCCCATCGACCCGCCGTCGGGCTGCCGCTTCCGCACGCGCTGCCCGTTCGCCGAGGATGTCTGCGGCAGGGTGGAACCCCTCCTCGCAGATACCGGCCGCCAGGAAGTCGCCTGCCACATGCACGTGGCCGGCTCCGGCCATTCCAAGGCAGTCGCGGCATGAGCGACCTCCTGCAAGTCCGCGATCTGCACGTGACTTTCGTCACGCCCGACCGAACCGTGCATGCGGTAAACGGCGTCAGCTTCGACCTCAAGCGCGGCGAGACGCTGGGCATCCTGGGCGAATCGGGCTCGGGCAAGAGCGTCACCCTGCGCTCGATCCTGCGTCTGCATCCGGAGCATCGCACGCGCTGGTCCGGCAGCATCAAGATGGAAGGCGACGAAGTTTTAGACATGGGCTCGCGGGCGCTGGGTGACCTGCGCGGCCGTCGCGTCGCCATGATCTTCCAGGAGCCGGCGACGGCCTTCGACCCGGTCTTCACCATCGGCCATCAGATCGCCGAGACCATCCGCCGCCACACCGGCAAGAGCCAGACCGACGCCTGGAAGCGGGCCAAGGAACTGCTCGAGCTGGTGCGCATCCCCTCAGCAACTCAGCGGCTAAAGGCCTATCCACACGAGATGTCGGGCGGCATGCGCCAGCGCGCCATGATCGCCCTGGCACTGTCCTGCAATCCCAGCCTGCTCCTGGCCGACGAGCCGACAACGGCGCTCGACGCGACCGTTCAGATTCAGGTCCTTCTCCTGATCAGGGAGCTGCAGCGCGAGTTCGACCTCGGCGTGATCTTCGTCACCCACGATATCGGCGTGGCCGTCGAGGTCTCCGACCGCA
>DATGZZ010000448.1:0-8500 GCA_035296945.1 Reyranella sp. | reverse complement strand
CTTGGCGCCGACAGCCCGCGGGCAGGTCCTCGTCGAGGTCGGAGAACAGCACGATGGCGCGCGTCGCTGCCGGTCGCGCCGCCATCTGCTGCGCGGCCTGGGTGAGGGCGCCCCGGATATCGGTGAAGCTCGTCGCCTTGGCCTTGGCAGCGTAACCGGCAAGTCGTTGAGCATTCGCGGCCACCAGGCGCTGCCGTTCACTCGGCCGGTCGGGCGCCGTGAAACGCAGGATCACGGCTTCGTCGGTGAAGCTGCAGGCGCCGATCTCGGCCACCGCGAAGCTGTCGTAGGCGTGCATGAAGCCCATCATGACGCGCAACGCGCGCACCGCCTTGTCGAGCTCGCGAAAGTAGCTGCCCGACACGTCGAGCAGGGCATAGATCGAAGCCGCGTCGTCGCGGCGCTCCTCGCAGGCGGCCAGGGTTCCAGTTAGAGCAGCCGCACCGGCGCCCAGCAGAAGATCGCGTCGCGCCAGCCCGTTCACGACCGCGCCTCGCGCCATTTGCGCTCGATGAAGAGCGGCAGGAAGATCGCGAAGTCGTAGAGCGCCAGCAGCACCGAGAGCAGGCCCAGCATCAGCTGCCGCAGCAGCCGCACCAGGAAAGACGCGACGTGCAGCATCGCACCCATCGCCAGTTGCGCCACGACGCGGCCGTTGCGGATCAGCGCCTCGATGGCGAAGCCGAGAAAGGCCAAGGCGAAGGGTATGACGAAGCCGAACGCGGCCTGCGCATAGCGCGCGATCTCGCCGACGGCATGACCGCTCACATCGGGCTGCGCGCCCGCCAGGGTCGCCATCAGTTCACGCTCCAGCCGGGAGATCTCGTCGCGCGTCAGCGCGAGAGCCGCCTCAATGACGGCGAGCACGACCAACGCTGTCGCCATCGTCACGACGACAGTGATCCGCAGCTTCTTCTTCTGCTCGAGGCGCTCGAACTGGGGGAACATGGTGGTGCCGCCCAGCGCCTCCAGCAGCACCATGCCCACCGCGACCTCCAGCACGATGATGGCCAGCGCAGCCAGGCGATAGATCGGCACGCCCATCACCCGATAGGAATCGCCCACCACTTCGGCCATCGGCCGTTCTAGCAGGGCAAAGTTCAGCCAGCCGGCGATGCCGACGGCCAACGTCAGCACCAGGGCGAAGACGAAGCGGATGCCGCTCGAATGGCCAAGCCGCAACGGCTCGGCATTGGCGGCGTGTTGCGCGGCATCGAGCTGCACGCCGTAGGTCCGCAGCACTTCGCGGTGCTCGCTGACGTGAGCGGCGAGTCGGTCGACTTGCTGGCGGCCTTCCGGACTGTCGGCTCCGCGCTTTTCGAGGGTGCGGAGGGCGAGCCGGGCGTCCTCGGGGATGCGCGGCTGCAGTTCGTCCTCGCGCAAGCCGGCCACGAGCCGGTCATGTCGCGACATCGCTGCCTCGGCGCCGGCGCGGATCCAGCGGTCGACCAGGCGCAGCCCATGGGCGGCGAACAGGAAGGCCGTGCGCAGCAGGCGCTGGGCGCCGTCGCGCGCGAGATAGAGCAGAACGACGGCAGCGGCGATCACGGCGGGATGCCGCCAGTCCGCCAGCCACGCCAGCACATTGTCCACCATGGCGGGCTAGATGGCCGTCAAAACGGACGAAACCGTGGCAATCTCCCGCCCGCCAGGCGTCAAGACCCGCCGGCTAAGACGGGGCTTGGCGCCTGCTCCTGACCGCATTGGAGACGGCGTGGGCCAGGGCGTCCTGCCGATAGGGCTTGGATAGGCGGGGCAGCCTGGCGTCCGCGCCGATCGGCAGTTCGGCATAGCCCGTCGCCAGGATGATCGGCAGGTCGGGACGGCGTGCCAGGATCCTTTTGGCCAGCTCGCTGCCGGTCATCTTGGGCATGGCATGGTCGGTGATCACCAGCTCGATGGCGGATGTGCGTTCGAGTTGTTCGAGCGCCTGTTCGCCCGAGTAGGCCATGACGACGGTGTGACCCAGATCCTCGAGCATGGCGCGCGTGTTGGCGAGCACCAGCGCGTCGTCGTCGACAGCCAGTATGGTGAGTGGCTGCATCCGCTCGATTGCCGGAGTCGGTGCCTCTGAATCGTCGGTCTCGCCAGGCCGCTCGGCCGCCGGCAGCCATAGTTCGGCGGTTGTGCCGTCTCCCGGCTTGCTGTGCAGGAACAGTTGTCCGCCGAGCTGCTCGACCATGCCATGAACCATGGAAAGGCCGAGGCCGGTTCCCTTACCCGTCCCTTTGGTTGTGAAGAACGGCTCGGCGGCGCGCGCCAGCGTCTCGGCGTCCATGCCCTCGCCGGTGTCGCGCAGCGTCAACCTGACGTAGCGCCCGGGGCGCAACCTGTCATCGCCCACCGTGGTCTCGTTGCGCGCGGCGATGGTCAGGATGCCGCCGCCCGGCATGGCATCACGCGCATTGACCGCGAGGTTGAGCAACGACGTCTCGAGCTGATGCGGATCGGCCATCACATTGTCGAGGACGAGGGGGAACCGTGTTTCGATGGTGATCTGCGGCCCGAGCGAGCGCTGCAGCAGATCGCGCATGCCGCGCGTCAGCTCGACGACGTCGACCGCTTGCAGGTCGAGCTCCTGCCGCCGGGCGAAGGCCAGCATGCGCTGCGTCAGGGTGGCGCCGCGTTGCGCCCCTTGCAGGGCGTTGTCGAGCAGCCGGGTGATGCGCGGATCGTCATTGGGCAGATAGCGGCGCAGCAGATCGAGGCTGCCCAGCACGACGGTCAGGAGATTGTTGAAGTCGTGCGCCACGCCGCCGGTCAGCTTGCCGATCGCCTCGATCTTCTGCGAGTGCATCAGCGCCTCGCGCGTGCGGTCGAGTGCGAGCTGCGCCTCGCGGCGCTCGGTGATGTCGCGCGTGATCTTGGCGAAGCCGACCAGCCGGCCCGACGGCTCGCGGATGGCGTCGATCACGACGTTGGCCCAGAAGCGGGTGCCGTCCTTGCGCTGCCGCCAGGCCTCGGCCTCGAAGCGGCCTTCGCGCTCGGCGATGGCGAGGCTGCGCGCCGGCTCGCTGCGGCTGCGGTCCTCGTCGGTATAGAAGATCGAGAAGTGCTTGCCGACGATTTCGTCCGGCCCGTAGCCCTTGATGCGCTGGGCGCCGGCGTTCCAGTTGCTGACGATGCCGCTGGGGTCGAGCATGTAGATCGCGTAGTCGCTCACGCCCTCGACCAGGCGGCGGAACAGCTCTTCGCTGCGCCGCAGTTCCTCCTCGGCTTCCCGTCTCTCCGTGAGGTCGCGCGTGATCTTGGCGAAGCCTATGAGCTCGCCGTCGTCGTAGATGGCGTCGATGATGGCGAATGCCCAGAAGCGGCTGCCGTCCTTGCGCACGCGCCAGCCTTCGGCCTGGAACTTGCCGTCGCGCGCGGCGATCTCCAGGACGCGCTCCGGGATGCCAGCCGTGCGGTCGGCCGGTTCGTAGAAGTTGGCAAAGCTCTGTCCCAGGATCTCGCTCGCCTTGTAGCCCTTGATGCGCTCGGCGCCGGCATTCCAGCTGATCACGATCCCGTTGGGGTCGAGCATGTAGATGGCATAGTCGGAGACTGCCTCGACCAGCAGGCGAAACCGCTCGGCCTCGCTCGTGCCTTCCAGCAATGCCTCTTTGATCATGCCCGCTGCTGAGCTCATACACTCCCCGTCGACCTTCAACGCTGCGACCGCTTCCAGGTTGCAGCAGAAATGTAGCCGCGCGGATGTCGCGGAACGCCCGTCCAGGACGGACGTTTTCCCGCTCATGTCGCAGCGCTCGATCGTCGCCCGGCTTGCCGAGGAAAAAGGCCTCGTGATCGTCGGGCCGGAGGCGCTGACGCTGCGGCGCCAGCGTTGCGGCAAGGGCTTCGCCTTCGTCGCGCCCTCCGGGGCTTTCGTGCGGGATGTCGCAGAAATCCGCCGGCTGAAGGCCTTGGCCGTGCCGCCGGCCTACGCCAATGTCCGCTTCGCGGCCGACCCGGCCGCCCATTTGCAGGCTGTCGGCGAGGATGCCGCCGGCCGGCTGCAATACCGCTATCACCCCAAATGGGCCGAGGTCCGCGAGGCGCTCAAGGCGCGCCGGCTCGCGGGCCTTGCCAAGTCGCTGCCGGCGATCCGCCGGGCCGTCGGCCGCTGCCTGTCCCAGGAAGAGATCGATCGGCGCTTCGTTGCGGCATCGGTCGTCGAACTGGTAAGCCGCACGGCAATTCGCGCCGGTGGCGAAGAATACGCCCGCGAGCGTGGCACCCGGGGTGCTACAACCCTGCTGAAGTCGAACGTCAGGCTCGCCGACAGGCGTGTCGTGACGCTGTCGTTCAGGGCCAAGGGCGGCAAAGTCATCACCAAGCAGGTTCGCAGCAAGCGCTTCCATGCCGCCATCGCGCGTTTGCTGGAATTGCCCGGGCGACGCCTGTTCCAGTGTCGGGAGGCCGACACGGTGCGGCCGGTGCGGGCTGCCGAGGTCAACGCCTTCCTGCAGGAAGTTGCCGGCCGGCGCATCTCGCTAAAAGACTTCCGCACGCTGGTCGCTTCCGCGGCGGCCCTGAAGGCGCTGGCCGCGACCGAACCTGGCGACAGCGAGCGCAAGCGTCGGCGTCAGGTGCGCGAAGCGGTGATCGAGATCGCCGAGGAGTTGTCCAACACGCCCACGGTGTGCCGCACCTCGTATGTGCACGAGGCGGTGATCGCCGCCTTCGAGGCGGGCACCCTGAAGCGTCCTCGCAGCCGAAAGGCGAAGTCGCCAGAGACCGAGGCCGAGTTGCTGGCGCGCATCGTGACCAGGCATGCCGGCTGACGTCCTCACGGGTGGTTGCCTGTGCGGCGCCGTCCGCTGGGCGAGCAGCGCGCCGCCGCGGGACGTTCATCATTGTCATTGCGGCATGTGCCGGCGTTGGACCGGCGGCGGCTTCGCCACGCTGGTCTGGCTTGGCGACGACACGCTCGTGTGGCACGGCACGCCTGCGGTCTTCCGTTCGTCGCCCATCGCCCAGCGCGCCCATTGCGACATCTGCGGCACGCCGCTCTATCTCAAGTACGATTCGCGTACCGACACGGCGGTGGCCGCTGGCACGCTCGACAGGCCGCAGGCGGTAACGCCGACGCATCACTACGGCGTCGAAGGCCGACTGGCTTGGGCCGACATCGGAGCCGACCTGCCCGGACGTGAGACCCGCGAGACGTGGTGAGGCCGACCGTGTGGACATACCTTCATGTTCCTCTCCCCCGCTAGGGGGAGAGGCTAGGTGAGGGGGCGACGACGGGTGTAACCCCCTCACCCAACCTCTCCCCCTAGCGGGGGAGAGGAGCCTGATTCAGAGGCAAACAGGCTATGCTTGAGTGGACTTTGCTCTACCTCAGCCAGGCTTGCGGCAGTCGATCGGCAAAAGCCGCGGCGGCACGGCAAAGGCCGGATGGCTCGGCGGCATCGTCGGCACCGGTTTGGGCCAGGCACCGCTCGCCAGCCGCTGCTCGATCAACGGCACGAGCAGCAAGAATGTCACCCAGCCCTGCAGGCGCTCGCCGGGATAGGTCTTGTGCACGGCGTCGAAGAACAGGTTTGGATCGAACGGCATCGTCGCCGCGACGTCGACGAACGGCAGGCCATGCGCGCGGGCGTAGGCGGCGAGCACGCGGTTCTGGAACGCGGCCAGCCGCTCGAGATCACGGTAGGTGAAGGGGAAGTAGCGCCGATTGAGCTGCTCGAGGGCGTAGCGGTGGCGCACGGGGTCGAGCACCATGCCGTCACGCACCATCCACATGAAGGAGGAGATGGCGAGCTCCGCGTCGACCTTGGCGAGGTCGGTCCTGATCTGGTCGAGATCGTGGAGGATCGTGTTGAGATTGAGCGGCAGGTCGGCGCGCGTGATGTCGGGCGCCTTCTCGTCCAGCCCGGCCGGCCAGTCGAGCGTGTAGGCGGGCTTCGGCCATTCCGCACCGCCGCCCGGCTGGTCGAGCAGCCCCGTCGCAGCCTGCACACGCCGCGCCAGCGCCGACCAGCGCGCCGCGTCCTTCAACAGTCTCTCGAGTGCTCCCGGCTGCGCGCGTTCTTCGGCAGCCGGCCGGCGCGGCGCGTCGCCGGCGATCGAGTCGAGCTCGAACTGGTTGCCGCCTTCGTAGTAGACGACGAGGTCTGGCCTGGTGGGCACCACCTCCTGCCGCACGATGGAGGCAATGCCGGCCGAGCCGATGCTCTCGCGCGCCGCATTCAACACTTCGAAGCGCACGTCGAGCGCACGCGCTTTGGCCCATCGTTCGAGGAAATACCCGACGAATTCCGGAAACGAGTGGGGCATGTGATGACTGCTCACCACCGTCGAGGCACCGACGAACACGATGCGGATGCTGCGCGGGCTGCGCGCGAAGGTCACCGGTCCGCCGCGCCAGCCGAACGCGTTGGTCACCATCGTTTCGGGGTTGGTGACGCTCGGCAGGAAACGGAACGGCGGCAGCGGCTTGCCGTCGGGCGGATCGAAGACGAACAGCGCGCCGGGTGCGTCGCGCAGCATGGCGTGAGCGCAAGGGTCGGGCGCTAGGGCAGTATTCCATACCTTGAACATGTCGCCGCCGCGGAAAATCGATCCGGTCTCGGCGTGCTTGCGCTCCAGGTCGTCATACCAGCGCTGCCATTGTTCGGGCACTGGCTGGCGCGGCGGCGGTGGCACCTTGTCGTAGAACCAGGCGCGCTCGACTCCGGCGACGCGCGGCAGGGAATCGACATGCGAGGCCGCCGTATCGCGGCCGACCGCCAGGGGCAGGGGGAAGGAGAAAATCGGCATGTCGTCCATCCAGCGGACGGTTGCCTCGGCAACGGCCAGGCCGAGGCCCAGGGAGCCCAGCAGGAGCAGCCCGTTACCCAAAAGTTTCCTCGCCAGCCCCGCTTTTGCCACGCTTTGCCGCGTCTTCCCTTTGTCATCCACAAGGCTTAAAATGCCTCGCTTTCCCGGCTTTTGGCATCTGGAAAGCACATGGCTCACATCAGACTGAATACCCACCCCTCCCAGGGCGGCCAGGCGGCTCCCCCGGTGATCTGGGGTGCGCCCGATCCCAAGATCCGCGGGCCTGTCGTGGGCACGGTGGGCGATCCCGCCAAGCGCAACGCCATCGGCGTGCATTCCGGGTCCTACGGCATCTATCGGGCGCTGGCGATCGCGGCGCAGGAGCTGAAGCCCGACCATCGCCCCGACTTCACCAACACCTCGCCGGCCGAGCTGATCGGACCGTTCGAAAGCTGGTTCGATCCCAGGAAGATCGTGTCGCTCGATCCGTGGGGCCACATGGTGGCCGAGGTGTTCGCCGACAAGCTGGTGGCCGGCTGGGACATCCGGCCGACCATCGCCGTCACCAAGGCGCATGTGAACATGCCGGAGATCATGGATGCCATGGCCGCCGGCCGGCTGAAGCCCGACAACGACATCCTCAGCGGGTCGGGCGACGTGAAGGTGACCAAGGCGGCGATCGAGCCGGTGTGGTGGCTGCCCGGCATTGCCGAGCGCTTCGGCGTCAAGGAGGGTGACCTGCGCCGCACGCTCTTCGAGCAGACCGGCGGCATGTACACCGAGCTGGTGACGCGACCCGACCTGGAACTGTTCCTGCCGCCGATCGGCGGTTCGACGATCTATTTCTTCGGCGACGTATCGAAGCTCGGCAAGCCCGAGACGAAGATCGCCTGTCGTCTCCACGACGAGTGCAACGGCTCGGACGTGTTCGGCTCCGATATCTGCACCTGCCGGCCTTACCTCGCCCACGGCATAGAGATCGGCATCGAGATGGCGCAGAAGGGCGGCGTCGGCGTCGTCATCTACAATCGCAAGGAAGGCCGCGCGCTGGGCGAGGTCACCAAGTTCCTGGTCTACAACGCGCGCAAGCGCCAGCCCGGCGGCGATTCGGCGGCGCAGTACTTCAATCGCACCGAATGCGTGGCCGGCGTCCAGGACATGCGCCTCCAGGAGCTGATGCCCGACGTGTTCCATTGGCTGGGCATCGCCCGCATCGACCGCTTCGCTTCGATGAGCAACATGAAGTCCGATGCGCTCCGCGAGCAGGGGATCGAGATCGTCGAGCAGGTGGCGATCCCCGACGAGCTGATCCCCGCCGACGCCCAGGTCGAGATGGATGCCAAGAAGGCTGCCGGCTACTTTACGGCCAAGAAGCCGGAGACGGCCGAGCTCGCCAAAGCGAAGGGGCGGGGTCTCGATGAGTAGCGCTGGGGGCGCGCCACTCCAGTGGCGCGTCATATTCGGACCGCGGGCGTCTCGCCCGCCTCATGAGCGGGCCAGAGGCCCGCGGTCCGAATCATGAGAAGACGCGCCACTGGAGCGGCGCGCCCCCAGCCATGACCGACTCCCTCGAGTATCTGCGCACGCCCGCGGCGATCCGCGAGCGGGCGGAGGCGATGCTGAAGTACGCCGAGGATGGGCGATCGGCCTGGTTCTCGGTCGACGCCAACGGGCTCGAGGCCGCCGTGCAGGCGACGCTCAGGGTGACGCGGCAACGCTTCGCCAATCCGGCGGCGATCCCGTTCCACTCACGCTG
>DATGZZ010000447.1:0-6754 GCA_035296945.1 Reyranella sp. | reverse complement strand
AGATGAGGTCGCGGTTGGCGAGGTTGGCGCCGGTCATCACCGACGGCATGCGGCCGTGCACGGTGTTGAAGCCGTGGGAGGCACCCACGAAGTAGGTCGGCGCCTTGGACGAGCAACCGATGCCCGAGAGCTTGGCGACCTCGTGCGGCAGGATGTCGAGCTCGTAGCAGGCCTGGATGATGGCGGCGCTGATCGAATCGTGGCCGCAACCGGCGCACAAGGTGGACACCGCGCCCTCATAGTCGCGGCGGGTGTAGCCGGCCTTGTTCTTGACCAGCGACGGATGATGCAGCTTGGGCTTGGCGATATACGTCATGACGCCGCCTTCTCGAAGGGAACGACTTTGAACTGGGCGAGCTTCTTGGCGATGTCGGCCGCGATGAAGCGCGCGGTGATGGGGGTGCCGTCGTAGTGCAGGACGGGAACGAGCTTGCGCGCATCGAGCGTGAAGTCGTTCATGATCATGGAACGGAGCTGGCCGTCGCGGTTCTGCTCGACCACGAACACGCGGTCGTGCTCGTGGATGAAATCCTCGACCGCCTGGGCGAAGGGGAAGGCGCGCACGCGCAAGGCATTGACGTGGTTGCCGGCCTCCTCGAGATGGTCCAGCGCCTCGGCCATCGCCGGGCTGGTCGAGCCGAAGTAGATCACGCCAAAGCGCGTCGCCTTGGGCGAGGAGTAGCGCAGCGGCTGCGGCGCGATCTTGGCCGCCGTGTGGAACTTCTTCTGCAGCCGCTCCATGTTGCGCACATAGACGGCGCCTTCCTCGGAATAGCGCGCGAACTCGTCCTTGGTCGTGCCGCGGGTGAAGTACGAGCCCTTGGACGGATGCGTGCCGGGGTAGGTGCGGAAGGGGATACCGTCGCCATCGACGTCGAGATAGCGGCCGAAGGTCTTGCCGGCATCGAGATCGCCCGCCGTCATGATCTTGCCGCGGTCATAGCCGCGCTTGTCGTCCCACACGAACGGCTCGCACAGGCGGTGGTTCATGCCGATGTCGAGGTCGGTCATGACGAACACCGGTGTCTGCAAGCGGTCGGCGAGGTCGAGCGCGTCGGCGGTGAAGTCGAAGCACTCCTTCGGATCTTCCGGGAACAGCAGCACGTGCTTGGTGTCACCGTTGGACGCGTAGGCGCAGCTGAGCAGGTCGGACTGCTGGGTGCGCGTCGGCATGCCGGTCGACGGCCCGCCGCGCTGCACGTTCACTATCACCGCCGGCACTTCGGCGAAGGCGGCCAGGCCGATGAACTCCGTCATCAGCGAGATGCCGGGGCCCGATGTGCTGGTGAAGGCGCGCGAGCCGTTCCAGCCGGCGCCGATCACGATGCCGATCGAGGCGAGCTCGTCCTCGGCCTGGACGATGGCGTACTTGGCCTTGCCGCTCTCCTTGTCGTGGCGCAGCCGCTTGCAATGGGCCTGGAAGGCCTCGGCCAGCGAGGAGGAGGGCGTGATGGGATACCAGGCGCACACCGTGGCGCCGCCATAGACCGCGCCCAGCGCGGCAGCATTGTTGCCTTCGACGAAGATGCGGTTGCCGACGTTGTGGGCGCGCTTGACCTTCAGCTTCACGGTGCCGGGCTCGATATGCTGCGTGGCCCAGTCGCGACCGAGGTTCAGCGCCTTGACGTTGGAATCGAGCAGCTTCTCCTTGCCCTTGAACTGTTCGCCGAACAGCTTCTTGATCTCCTCGGGATCGATGTCGAGCAGGATCGACAGTGCACCGACATAGATGATGTTCTTGAACAGCTGGCGCTGGCGGGCGTCGGTGTAGGTGGCGTTGGTGATGGCCGTCAGCGGGACGCCGACGATGTTGATGTCCTCGCGGAACGCCGACGACGGCATCGGCTTGGTGCTGTCGTAGAACAGGTAGCCGCCGGGCTCGATCTCCTTGACGTCCTCGACCCAGGTCTGCGGGTTCATGGCGACCATCATGTCGACGCCGCCACGGCGCCCCAGATAGCTCTTCTCGGTGACCCGCACCTCGTACCAGGTCGGCAGGCCCTGGATGTTCGACGGGAAGATGTTGCGCGGGCTGACCGGCACGCCCATGCGCAGGATCGCACGGGCGAACAACTCGTTGGCGGACGCCGATCCGGAACCGTTGACGTTCGCGAACTTGACGACGAAGTCGTTAACGGCGGCTAGTGCTTGCGGCATGCGTGCTCCGCGTTGGTCATTTCCATGTAGTACTTGCGCATGTCCCACGCGCCGGTCGGACAGCGCTCGGCGCACAGCCCGCAATGCAGGCAGACGTCCTCGTCCTTGACCATGATGCGGCCGGTCTTGAGGTCGTTGCCGATATAGAGGTCCTGGGTCGGGTTGACCGCCGGCGCACTCAGCCGCTGGCGGACCTCCTTCTCCTCACCGTTCTCGGTGAAGGTGATGCAGTCCATCGGGCAGATGTCGACGCAGGCGTCGCACTCGATGCACAGCGTGCCGGCAAACACCGTCTGCACGTCGCAGTTCAGGCAGCGCTGGGCTTCCTTGTAGGCCAGCAGCGGATCGAAGCCGAGCTCGACCTCGGCCATGATGTCCTTCAGCGCCTCGGCCTTGGCGCGGTGCGGGACCTTGAAGCGCTGGTCGATGGTCGGAGCGTTGTCGTAGCTCCACTCGTGGATGCCCATCTTCTGGCTGACGATGTTGACGCCCGGCGCCGGCCGCTCCTCGACCTTCTCGCCGATCAGCATCTTGTGGATCGAGATCGCCGCGTCGTGGCCGTGCGCGGCCGCCCAGATGATGTTCTTGGGCCCGAAGGCTGCGTCGCCGCCGAAGAAGACCTTCGGCTGGGTGCTCTGCAGGGTCGCCTCGTTGAGCTTGGGCAGGCCCCACTTGTCGAACTCGATGCCGGCGTCCTGCTCGATCCACGGGAAGGCGTTCTCCTGGCCGATCGCCACCAGCACGTCGTCGCATTCGTAGTGCTCGTCGGGCTCACCCGACGGCATCAGCGAGCGGCGGCCCTTGGAGTCGTATTCGGCCTGCACTTTCTGGAACAGCACGCCGGTGATCTTGCCGTCCTTGTGGGTGACTTCCTTCGGCACAAGCATGTTGAGGATGGGGATGTCCTCGCCCATCGCGTCTTCCTTTTCCCAGGGAGACGCCTTCATTTCGTCGAAGCCCGAGCGGACGATCACCTTGACGTCGTCGCCGCCGAGACGGCGCGCGGTACGGCAGCAGTCCATCGCCGTGTTGCCGCCGCCCAGCACGATCACACGCTTGCCGACCTTTGTGATGTGGCCGAACGAGACCGACGACAGCCAGTCGAGGCCGATATGGATGTTCGCCGCGGCTTCCTTGCGGCCGGGCACGTCGAGGTCGCGGCCGCGCGGCGCGCCCGAGCCCACGAACACCGCGTCGTAGCCTTCGGCCAGGATCTTCTTCATCGAGTCGATCTTCTGATGGCGGAACTCGATGTTGCCGATGCCGGTGATGTAGCCGACCTCTTCATCGATCACCGACTCGGGCAGCCGGAAATGCGGGATCTGGGTGCGGATGAAGCCGCCGAGCTTGGGATCCTGGTCGTAGATCACGATCTCGTAGCCCAGCACGGCGAGATCGCGCGCCACGGTGAGCGAGGCGGGCCCGCCGCCGATACAGGCGATGCGCTTGCCGTTCTTGTCCGGCGCCTTGGGCATCGCTGCCTTGATGCCTTCGTCGTCCTTGTAGTCGGCGGCGACACGCTTGAGACGGCAGATCGCGACCGGCTCCTTCTTGCCCTTGACCAGGTGTTCGTCCTCGACGCGGCTGCGCCGGCAGGCGGGCTCACACGGTCTGTCGCACGTCCGCCCCAGGATCCCCGGGAAGACGTTGGACTTCCAGTTGATCATGTACGCGTCGGAGTACCGCCCGTGGGCGATCAGACGGATGTACTCGGGGACCGGGGTATGGGCGGGACAGGCCCACTGACAGTCGACGACCTTGTGAAAGTAGTCGGGATTCTTGATGTCGGTCGGCTTCAACAGCAACTCCAGGCGCCGGTCCGCGGCCGGGTAAATGACAGTTCAGAGCATAGCCCAAAAGGGTCGCGCATTGGGTAGATTCGGGATGGTCACGTCAAGAACCTTGTGCGCTAACCGCTTGGGACGACACAACAAATCCACAGCCTCCGCATGGCTTTTCAAGGGCGATGGCGATAGGCACTCGGCGACGCACCGGCGGCGCGCCGGAACATCGCACTGAAGGCACTAACGCTGTCGTAGCCCAGATCGAGCGCCACCTGCGTCACTGGGGCGCCGTTCCCCAGCCGACCCATCGCCTCCAGCACCCGCGCCTGCTGGCGCCAGGCCCCAAAGGAAAGGCCGGTTTCGCTCTGGAAATGCCGCGCCAAGGTGCGGGCGCTGGCGTTGAGCGTCGCCGCCCATTCATCGAGTGTGCGTTGATCGCCCGGCGCATCGAGCAGGGTTTGGCAAAGGGCGCGCAGCCGGGGATCGCTGGGCATCGGCAGCTGCAGGGGCAGGGACTGCAATCCGCGCAATTCGGCAATGATCAGCGCAACGACGTGCCCGGCGGGCCCATGTTCGTCGTAGTCCAGGGGAAGCTCGGTCGCGCGCACGATCAGCTCGCGCAGCAGCGGCGACACCGGCAGCACGCGGCAGACCTCCGGCATGAACGCGGCCGCGTCCTCGCGCAGGTAGAGCGTCCGCATGGTGAGGTCGCTCAGCATGACGATGCTGTGGCGAACGCCGGCCGGCATCCACAGCGCCCGCTGCGGCGGCACCATCCACATGCCGTCATCGGTCGAAACGCGCATTGCGCCCGCGGTGGCGTAGATCAGCTGGGCGCGCTCATGGACGTGCGGCAGCACCTCGAAGCCCGAGGCGAAGTCCTTGGGCATGGCTGCGACGGCACGCGGCACGCGCTGATAGTCGAGCGGGTCGGTGGACCGGTTGGGGACGGTTTGTCTCTTTCGCGACATATGTTGTCAGTCTAGCGCAAGACAGACAGGCCCGCCATGCCTAGTCTGACGGTCGGAGGAAATGCGTATGAGTCACAGCAGTCCGACCGCGATCCTGCTCAACATCGGCCACGCCATGGATCATTGGATCATCGTGGTGTTCGCCTACACCTGGGGCGTGATCGCCGGCGTATGGGGCGTCGAATGGACCGAGCTCACGCCGTTCAACTACGGCGCACTGCTCATGTTCGGCGTGGGCTCGATCGTGAGCGGCCGGCTGGGCGACCTGTGGGGCCGCTGGATCATGATGGTGATCTTCTTCGCCGGCATGGGCGTGTCGGCGCTGATCATCGCGTTGTGCACCAACAAGTGGCAGATCGGCGCGGCCCTGACCCTGATGGGCGCCTTCGCCTCGATCTACCATCCGGTCGGCATCCCGATGCTGGTGCAGAAGGCCAAGAACTACGGCTTCACCATCGGCGTGAACGGGCTCGCGGGCAACATGGGCATCGCCATCGCTGCCGGCGTGTCGGTCTACATCGCCCAGCGCTTCGGCTGGCAGATGGCCTTCATCATCCCCGGCGTGATCTGCCTGGTGTGCGCCGTGGCCTTCGTGGCCTTGGTGCCGCGCGAGGAGGAGGCGCCGGCCAAGCGCAAGCAGAAGATGATCGACCTGCCGCCGGCGGTGATGGCGCGCGTGTTCGCCATCATGACCTTCACGGCGGTGACCGGCAGCATCATCTTCAACTTCACGACCAACGGTAACGGCGAGCTTCTGCGCGAGCGCGTGAAAGGCGCTGTGCAGGATCCGGCCGAGCTCGCGATCATGCTGTTCGTGATCTTCTCGCTGGCCTCCCTGGCCCAGCTCGTCGTCGGCAAGCTGATCGACCGCTTTCCGCTCAAGAACATCTACGTGCCGATCGTGCTCCTGCAGGTACCGCTGTTCCTGATCGCCTCGCAGGTCACGGACTGGGCGCTGTTCGTCACGGCGATCGGCTTCATGCTGCTGGTGTTCGGCGCCATCCCGTTCACCGACGCCATGATCGTGAAGTACATCGACGACCGCATGCGCAGCCGCGTCACCGGTGCGCGGCTGGCGATCGGCTTTGGCGTCAGCTCGGTCGTCGTGGCGTTGAT
Source organism: Reyranella sp. (assembly GCA_035296945.1). Lineage (GTDB taxonomy): Bacteria > Pseudomonadota > Alphaproteobacteria > Reyranellales > Reyranellaceae > Reyranella. The sequence goes on along the minus strand of DATGZZ010000447.1, from coordinate 726 downwards.
CGGCCCGGTGGTGAAGGCCGCCGGCTTCCCGGTGCTGCTGATGGTGCTGGCGGGCTGTGCGTTCCTGGGCTTCTGCGCAATCTCGCTGCTGCCCTCCGAGCACGAGATGGGCAAGGCGAGCCTGAAGCCCGCAGAGTAGAATGATAACCGGGCCGTGCATTGTGCGGCGCAGGGCCCTCTGCAATGACTCCTGGTGGGCGCTTCGGCACTGCTGTCATCCCGAGCGTAGCGAGGGACCTTTCCTGTTGCCTTAAAGGTCCCTCGCTACGCTCGGGATGACAGGGTGCCTGAATAGGGAGGGGATCATGCTCAAGAGACGCACTGTGCTGGCAGGGACCGCCGGCTTCGCGATCGTCGGCGCCTCGGCCGTACGCGCCCAGGCTTGGCCCAATGGGCCGGTCAAGATCGTGGTGCCTTACATCCCGGGCGGCGCCACCGACACGGCGGGCCGGCTGGTCGCCGAGAAGATGACATCGCTGCTCGGTCAGCAGGTGATCGTCGAGAACCGCGGCGGTGGCAACACCATCATCGGCATGGAGCTGGTGGCCAAGTCCAAGCCCGACGGCCAGACCTTGCTGCTCGGTACGACGACCTTGGCGACCAACGCGGCGCTCGGGCTGAAGCAGCCCTACGATCCGCTGAAGGACTTCCAGCCGATCTCGACACTGGCCGACATCCCTGACCTGATCGCCTACAACAACGACGTGGCGGCAAAGAACTGGGCCG
>DATGZZ010000446.1:0-11537 GCA_035296945.1 Reyranella sp. | reverse complement strand
GTGCCGGTCGCCGGCCGGCCGGGGGCGTCGGCCACGGCGTCACGCGCATTGAGCACGAGATTGATCAGGACCTGCTGGAGCTGGTTGGCGTCGCCCTTCGCCATCGGCCCCGCGTCCGGCAGGTCGAGCTGGAAGTCGATGCGGGCCGCCCGGAGCTGCTCGCGCAGGAGGTCCGAGCCCTTGCGCACCGCCGTCACCAGGTCGAACGGCGCGGGATTTTCGGCCGGCTTGTGCGCCACGCTGCGCAGGGTCTTGACCAGCCCGGTGGCGCGCTCGACCTGCTTGCAGATCTTTTCGAGCTTGCCCCTGAAGAGGTCGATCATGTCGGCCGGCATCGCCCCTGCTTCGGGCATGTCAAGTTCCTCGAGCAGGCCCTCGGTCGACATGCGGATCACCGCCAGCGGCTGGTTGAGCTCGTGCGCCATGCCGGTGGCCATGTCGCCGAGATGGGCGATGCGCGCCGTATCGAACAGCCGGACCTCGGCTTCGCGGCGATCGGTGTCGTCGACCCCGATCAGCACGATGTAGCGCAGGCGGCCGGCCTCATCCTGGACGGGATCGGCGGTGACCTTGATGACGCGCTTGGAGCCGTTGGGCTGGACCAGGTTGCGCTCGTACTCGACCGTCTTCAGGCGTTCCGGGCCAACCGCCGCCCGCCAACCTTCAAGCGCCGCCGTGACGCCCCTGAGCCCCATCTCGATATGGGTCCGTCCGACCACCTCGGAAGCGGTCTTGCCGAAGTCGTCGAGCACGTGCTGGTTGGCGAGGATGACGCGGCCGTCGCCGTCGAGCAGGGTGATACCGGCGCCGGTCGACTGGAACACCGAGTTGAGGCGTTCCATCTCGGCCGCGAGCAGCGTCTCGCGCCGCTTCTCATCGGTGATGTCGACGCGGACTACCACACGGCCGCCGCCCGGCATGTCGCTGACGAAGGAACGCCGCCATTGCCCGTCGGGCCGGTAGGATTCAGAGACGCCGCCACGGTCGTAGTCGACGATCGTCTGCTCGGTCCACGTCTTCCAGGCCTGGGCGTTATCCGCCGTCGCGAAATGAGCGGCATAGCTAGCCATCACTTCGTCGACCGTCTTGCCGCGCGCCGCGCCCGGCACGCGCCAGGGGCTGGCGTTGCGCGCCGCCTGGTTGGCCATGATCAGCCGCCGCTCGCGATCGTACTCGACGAATTCCACCGGCACCGCATTGAGCGCCGCGGTCAGCCGCGCCCGCACGGCATCCGCCGCATCGCGTTCGTTGGCGGCCTGCCGCGCACGGTTGGCGAGCAGGAAGGCGAACAGGGCCACCATCACGGCGCCCACGCCGGCCGAGCCGATGATGGCGCGCCGTGTCGGGGCGTTCTGGTTGTCGATCGACGTCTGGTCGAGTTTGGCGATGGCGCGCATCGGCCAGCCGGCAATACGGCGCGACCACGACAGCTCGACGGCGTTCTCGACCAGCGGCCGGTGCGGCCATTCCAGCCATTCCTCGCCATCCTCGCCGATCAACACGATGGTGTCGGTGGGTGTAAGGCCGATGTCTTTCCAGACGCGCTCGAGGCCCTTGATATCGATCATCGCCACCAGGACGCCGATCAGTTCGCCGTTCGGCAGGCGGACGGCGCGCGACACGGGGAGAAGCTCGATCCCGGTCAGGCGGCCATGGACCGGCCGGTTGAGGCGCGTCGCGAGGCTGCGGCTTTCGATATGGACGCGGAAGTACTCGCGGTCGGACAGGTCGCGATTGGCCAGTGCCTCGGCCTTGGTCATTGCCGTCACGACCTGGCCCTCGGGGTCGAGGAAGAGGAAGTCGGACAGAAGGTTGGTCGCCACCTGATGCTCTGAGTTGAACTGGACGCCGCGGATGTTGCTGTGCGCCTTCACGGCCTCGCTCGCCTGATCCATGATGTTTTCGACCATGAACAGCGTCGTGCCGAGCTGGTAGGTGACGGCGCGGGTTAGCTGCTCGACATGGGCCTGGCCCGAAGCGCGCGACGAATCCTCGAGCTCGCGCAGCATCAGGTTGGTGAAGGCCACGATGAACAGCACGATGACCAAGCCGACAAAGCCGATGATCCGGCCCTCGCGGCGCGTGGCGGGCAGCAGCGCGCCGACGATCGAGCGAGGGAGGGCGGCGGCGGTCGAGCCGATCCGGAGAAGCCGGAAGCCGACCGAGGGCAGCGTATCGGCGAGGGCGTGATGGTAGGCCATGGTGGCTTTGGGTGTACCGCCGGGGTGCCGCCGCGAACATTCGGCTGGACGGTCATTGGCAGGGCGATTTCGGCCTAGGCCAAAGGGCCTAGCGGTTGGCCGCGGCCCAAGACACAGTCGGCCCTGCTAAGGCCGCCGGCCGAATGTGTTCAATGAATCAATAGGTTGGCGCAAATTCGCGCGCCGGAGCCAGTTCAGGCGGCGGCACGCTCGCAGGCCGGCGCAGCTGCCGGGCTGTTGGTCGCGGCCGGGCCCAGCTGGCGGTACAGCGCGGCGAGGGAAAACGGCTTGTTGACGACGACCACGTTCGCCTCCTGCAGGTCCGGGGTGAGATCACTCTCCTCGAAGTGGCCGGTCATCATGATGAGCGACTGCGGCCGGCACGGCCGCCCGAGCGCCGCCTGGAGCAGGTCGATGCCGCTGCCGTCGGGCATGCGCCCGTCGGTGATGAGGATGTCGATCGGCACCGTCTCGTCAGCCAGGATCTGCATGGCCTCGGTGAACGACGATGCGGCGATGACGGTCTCGCCGCGGCGGCGCAGATAGGCCACCACCTCGGAAAGGATTTCCGGCTCGTCGTCGACGACCAGGAGATTGCGTGATGGCTTGGTTGTCATGGGCTTGTTCCTTACGAACGACTTGAGATGGGATACGGGCCGCAATCCGCAGCGGGTTCCGGCGTGGCAGCGTTACGGACACCGCTGATGAAGCGATCGAGCAGACGCAAGGGCACGGGCTTCTCGACGATCGAGAAGAGCTTTTCGCCGCCGATGCTCTTGAGTTCGTTGCCCAGCCGCAACAGATCGTCGTTGCCGGACATCAACAGCCAGAGCGTGCCGGGAAAACGCTCGGCGGTATTCACGCAGAAGCTGACGCCGTCGCCGTCCGGCAGGTTGATGTCGGAGAATACCGCGTCGGGCGTCATCGTCTCGAGCGCCGCGGCTGCCTCGGCAAGGCTGCCGCAGCCGACGGGCTGATGGCGGCGACGGACGAGGAACTCCACGATCTCGGTGCGGAGGTCTTCTTCATCTTCGATGACCAGGATTTTTGCGGGCATGGTGGCGGCCTTCGGTTGGGAAGTCTGACCTAGAGGTTGGTGGTGATCTGGATCACCGCTGGCGCGATGATCACGGCGAACAGGACGGGCAGGAAGAACACGATCATCGGCACGGTGAGCTTGGGCGGCAGGGTCGCCGCCTTCTTTTCCGCTTCGTTCATGCGGGTTTGGCGGTTCTCCTGGGCGAGCACGCGGAGCGCGGGACCGAGCGCCGTGCCGAACTTCTCGGCCTGCACGAGCATGGTGACCACGGAACGAACGCTCTCCAGACCGGTGCGCATGGCGAGGTTCTCGTAGGCCTTGCGGCGTTCAGGCAGGTAGGAGAGCTCGGCGGTGGTGAGGCCGAGTTCGTCGGCCAGGATGGCGGATTGCACGCCGATCTCCTCCGACACCTTCTGGAAGGCGCGCTCGATGCCCATGCCCGCCTCGACGCAGATCAGCACGAGGTCGAGGGCATCGGGCCAGGTGTGGCGGATCGCCTTTTGTCGTTTGCTGATCCTGTTCTGGATGTAAATCGCCGGGATGAAATAGCCGAGCAGGGAGGCCGCCGTGACCATCGCCAGCTTGACGAAGACCGGATAGTCGAGCGGCAGGATCACGAAGACGTAGAGCGCGGCGATGGCGAAGATGGCCGGCGCGGCGAGCAGCCGGATGGCGAGGAACGTCACGACCGGACCCTGGCCGCGGTAGCCGGCCATGCGCAGCTTGCGCACCACCTGGCCGTCCTCCGCCTGGTCGGCGAGGTTCATCCAAACGACGATGTCCTTGAAGATCTGCTTCGACTGGGTGGTCAGATGCGTGTCGCCAGGCGCGCCCGCCGGGCCGCCGTTGCGGCTCGAGTCGTTGGCGATGCGCTGAAGGCGGTCGCGAAAGGCATTGGGCGAGAAGTACGGCCAGCAGAACACGACGAACACGCCGAACAGCGCCACCGCGCCCATCGACGCGGCGATGATGTCGGCATTCTTGGCAAGGGAGGCGAGGAACATCGGCTTACTCCTAGAAGTCGAAGCGGATCATCTGGCGCATCACGAAGACGCCGGTCGCCATCCACAGCGCGCATGCCCCCAGGACGATATTGCCGGTGAGCGTCGTGAACAGCAGGCCGACATAGTCCGGGCTGGTGAAGTAGAGGATGCCGCCGACGATGATCGGCAAGGAGCCGATGATGCCGCCCGATGCCTTGGCCTCGGCGCTCATCGCCGCGATCTTGCCCAGCATCTTCTTGCGCTCGCGCAGGACCGAGGACAGGTTGCCAAGCGCTTCCGACAGGTTGCCGCCGGTGCGGCTCTGGACGGCGATGACGATGGCAAAGAAGCAGGCCTCGGGAATGGGGATTCGGTCGGGCAGGCGCTGGACGGCCTCGCCGAGCGGCAGGCCGAGCGCCTGGTCCTCGACCAGCGTCTTGAATTCACCCTTGACCGGCTCCGACGTCTCGCTGGCGACGATCTTCAGGCAGTCGGCCAGCGGCACGCCCGACTTGATGCCACGCACGATGACGTCGATGGCGTCGGGAAACAGGCTGCGGAACCGCTCGAGGCGGCGGCGGCGGCGGAAGCCGACATAGAGATGCGGCAGCAGCAAGCCGCCGGCCGCGCCCAGCACCGCCGCGGCCGCCGGCCCGGTGACGGCAAGCCAAGCCGCGAACAGCGCGCCACCGACGCCGGCCGAGACCAGGTGGTACTTCCTCGGCGTCCAGTCGAGGCTCGCCTGGCGCAGCCGTATGGCGAGCGACGGCTTGTACTTGCGGCGCTCGCTGCCCTTTTGCCGTTCGTCGGCCTCGCGCAGAGTCGACTTGACGGACCGCTTGCGCGCCTTGTCAGCCGTGCCCTCGGCCACCCGGACCGTGGCAACGCGCGGCCCCGCTATGGCTTCGACCCGGCGATCGAGCGGCGAGCCGCCGGCAAAGCGCGGCTGGAACAGCGCGAACAGCACGCCGCCGACGCTTGCCGAGGCCAGCACGAAGGCGACGATGGGGAGCAGCAGGGACGAGGTCATCGGTGCACCCTCAGTTGAAGGCCGACGGCGTTTCGATGACGCCGAGCGCGGCGGCGAGGTTCTTCTCCTCGCCGTAATAGCGGGCGCGGTCCCAGCAGCGCGGATGGCCGATGCCGGTCGGGCGATGCCGGCCGATGATCTTGCCGTTATCGTCCTCGCCCTCGATGTCGTAGACGAAAAGGTCCTGCGTGATCGGCACGTCGCCTTCCATGCCGAGGATCTCGGTGACGTGGGTGATGCGGCGCGACCCGTCGCGCAGGCGCTGCGTCTGGACGATGACGTCGACCGACGAGCAGATCATCTCGCGGATCACCCGGGACGGCAGCGCGTAGCCGCCGGTCAGGATCATCGATTCGATGCGCGCCATCGCCTCGCGCGGCGAGTTGGCGTGCAGCGTGCCCATCGAGCCGTCGTGGCCGGTGTTCATCGCCTGCAAGAGGTCGAAGGCCTCGCCGCCGCGCACTTCGCCCACGACGATGCGGTCGGGCCGCATGCGCAGGCAGTTGCGTACCAGGTCGCGCATCGTCACCAGGCCGACGCCCTCGAGATTGGCCGGGCGGGTTTCCAGGCGGACGACGTGCGGCTGCTGGAGCTGCAGCTCGGCGGTGTCCTCGCAGGTGACGATGCGCTCGTCCGGCTCGATGAAACTGGTCAGGCAGTTGAGCAGCGTGGTCTTGCCCGAGCCGGTGCCGCCCGAGATCACGATGTTGCAACGGATGCGGCCGATGATCTTGAGGAGCTGGGCACCCTCCGGCGAGATCGCGCCGAACTGGGTGAGCTGGTCGAGGGTGAGCTTGTCGCGCTTGAACTTGCGGATGGTGAGCGTGGCACCATCGATCGCGAGTGGCGGCGCGATCACGTTGACGCGCGAACCGTCGGGCAGGCGGGCGTCGCAGATCGGCGAGGATTCGTCGACGCGGCGGCCGACCTGGCTGACGATACGCTGGCAGACGTTGAGAAGCTGGGTGTTGTCGCGGAAGCGGATGTCGGTCTGCTGCACCTTGCCGTGGATCTCGATGAAGATCGGGTTGCTGCCGTTGACCATGATGTCGGAGATGTCGTCGTTGGCGAGCAATGGCTGCAGCGGGCCGTAGCCCAGCACGTCGTTGCAGATGTCCTCGAGCAGCTCCTCCTGCTCGGCGGTCGAGATGACGGCCTTCTTGGCGGCGACGACTTCGTTCACGACGTCGCGGATCTCGAGCCGCGCCTGGTCGTGGTCCATCTTGGTGAGCTGGGAGACGTCGATGATCTCGACCAGGAAGCCGAAGATCCGCCGCTTCAGGTCATGGTATTCGTCGGTCTTCCGGCTGTCGCGCGGCTTCGGCGTCGCGGGGACGGCGCGCAGCGGCGTGACGTTGGACGGCAGCGCCTTCGGCGATGGCGACGGCGTCGGCGTCGGCGTCGGCGTCGAGTTCGAGGCGACTCTCTTCACCTCGAGCAGCAGCTCCTCAACCTGGCTTCGTTTGCCGAACATCGTCCTTTACTCCGACCGAATTGACTGCATCAAATATCTGCTATCCATGCGGTTCCGACCATTCGACCGGACGATCTAGGGCTTCGATCGGCACTTAGGCGGAGTGGTCTAGACCGCGATCCGACTGCTGTCAGAGCGAAGCCTGATGTGATGGGAACGGAGCGCGGACCTCCAGGTCCGCTCATGCTCTTCTGGACCGCGCGCTTCCAGCGCGCTCATGATCATGAGCGAGCCAGAGGCTCGCGGTCCGCAAGACGAAGACTATGAGCGGACCTGGAGGTCCGCGCTCCAGTACGCCCTAGGGAAAGCAGCTGGTCGCCGACAGGGGCACGGACTGCCGAAACATGCCGACGTCGAGCGTAAAGGTGGCCGTGGCATTCACCTGGTTGCCGCAGGCGGCGGCGACGTGCGTGAAAGTCGGCGTGATCAGGGCGCCCGAGTAGCGGGTATTCGCATAGGCGACCGTCGCACTGGAGCTGTCGCAGACCGTCGGCATGGCCGAAGCGCAGCGGGCCGCGGCCTCCACGGCGTAGTGCATGCTGCCGACCGACAGCAGCAGGAGCGACAGGCTCACGATCCCGGCCAGCAGCATGATGGCGGCGGGCGCGACAAGGGCGAACTCCACCGCCGCGGCGCCGCGCTCGTCGCGCCAAAGCCTTCCGAGCGTGCGGCGCGGTGCGGTCATAGCATGCGCACCATGGCTGTCTTGGTGATCGGCGTGGGAAACAGGCCGGCGACCGAGATTCCCGAGAAGATCGGCGTATAGCTGAAAGTGACGGCGACCTGGACGTAGTCGGCCGGCTGCAGCGCCGGCATGCCTGCCGCCGAGCAGTCGGCCGGCTTGCTGGCCACGTCGGACACGTATTCCAGGGCGTTCGACGCATTGACGCAGTAGTAGCCTTCGCCGACCACGCTGCTCAGCGTGACTGCGGTTCCGAGCGACGTGCTCTGGATCGCCGCCGTCACCGCGGCGGTCAGGCCCGGGCAATTGACCGTCGCCGGAAGCTTGGTGGCATCGCAGGCCTTCAGCGCGCTCATCGCGCCCACGAGGGCGGCATTCTCGACATTCATGCGCTTGTAGAGGTAGGTGCCGATATCGGCGACATTCACGACCGCAAGACACAGGAACCCGCCGATCAGGGCGAATTCCACGGCGGCGACACCCTGGCAATCCCTGCCCCAGTTCCTGAACGTCGCGCGTATCGATTTCCGCTTGAACATGCGACGGCCTTTCAATTGACGAGCTGGCCGCGGCCGGGGACCGAGCCAATCGGCATGGTGAGCCCGGCGGCCGCACATCCGCCTTTCGGCAGGATGTTTGCCGAGCCCCTGATGAGGATATCGTCGACGACCAACACGAAGCAGCTCGCGCCGTAGGTCGATTTGTTGACCGCGCCGTTCAAGGTGACGCTGGCGTGCGGCAGGTAGACCAGTCCAGTGATGTTCCATTGCGGACTGGTACCGGCGGAAGAAATGTCGACGCCGGTGGACAGCTTGGGGTCTTGGTACATCATCACGCCGGACCATGGGCCGCTGGTGGGCGCGGCGATATCGATCGTACCACTACCCGACGGGTAGTGGAGGTAGCTTCCGCCGTTGGTTCCCGTGAACACGATCGTGAGCTTGGAACCGCTCGCCGTGCGGATCGCGTAGCCGTTGGTGTTGAGCCGTCCGTTGGCGATGATGAGTACGGCGCCCGCCGGAGCATTGACCGTCACCGTGCCGGTCAGCCGCAGCTCGCCACAGATCACGACATTGCCGCTGAGGTTCCTGGTTCCCGTCCAGTTGGTGGTCGTTCCATAGCCACCGCCGCAGCTATAGCTGGGAATATTGGCGGCAAGACCGGCGTAAGGATCGGCCGTGGCCGGCACGCCGGAGTTCTGGACCTTGCCGCAGTCGTCCATCGTGCCGACGGCGTCACCATAGTCGGCGCCGAGATCATGGCCGTTGCAGTTGCCGCTGGTATTCGACTTGACGCTGCAGCCTGACAGATCCGGGCTGGGGCTGCCGCTGGTCCTGATGGCAGTGGTCGCTCCGCTGTTGGCGAGAGCCAGCAGGCAATAGTTGCGCTGGATGGTGCCCTGCGAGGCAACCGCCGTGGCGGTGAGATCCTTCTTGCCACCGCCGCTTCCGGCAAAGCCGATGACCGGAGAGAGGTAGAGCGGCACCGATTTCGTGATGGTGGCGCTGTAGCAGGTCGCTCCGCCGGTAGGACAGGTGACGCCTTGGGCGATCGTCACGGCGACCCCGTCGACGCCGTTGACCAGCCCGAACTGCGCGGCGACCGCCGTTCCCTCGACGTCGAAGTTGGCGCCGGCGTTGGACGCGGCCGCCAGGACCGCGGCATCGGCGGCGTTCTGCATGCCGCGCTGCACCAGGTACCAGTTGGAGATTTCGAAACCCACGCCCAGGCCGCCGATCAGCATCGGCATCGCCAGCGCAAACACCATCGCGGTGCTGCCACGGCAATCGCGCCCGAACCGGCGCAACAGCGCCGCCGTCCGTCTTGCCACGATCTGATGGTACCTGCGCATGGCGGTCAGCCGCCCCACAGGCGCTTGAACGCGAACCGGCCGGCACGCTCGACGCGACCGGTCGTGCGTCCCGATATGTTCTGAGCGACATGGGTGAATTGCCGTGTGGCCGGCGACCGGGGCGCTGCGTCCACGATCATGCGCCCGGCATTCGCCGCGGCGCTGAACGTCGCAGCCTCGAAGGCAACGCAGGCGACCGGCTCCAGGTCGAGCGCCTTGGCGAACTGGGCGGGCTTGACCTCCGCGCGCTTGGGCACGCCGACCTGGTTGAGTATGAGCTTTGGCGGCAGGTCGTTAGGGCGGGCCTTGCGCAGGAGCTCGACGAGGTTCTTGGCATTGCGCAGCCCGACCAGGTCAGGCACCGCAGTGATGAGGATTTCGTCGGCCGCCAGCAGCGTCTTCCTCGACCATGCCGTCCAGACGTGCGGCACATCGAGCACGACGAACGGAACCGTCGATCGGGCAAGATCGAGTACGCGCTCGAAGGCGGCCTCGGAGAGGTCATAGCACGCGTCCAGATGGGCCGGCGCCGCGAGCAGGCTGAGATGGTCGCCGCAATGGCTCAGCAGGCGCTCGAACAGGCCGTCGTCGAGGCGATTGGCGTCCTTGAGCGCCTCGGCAATGCCCTGGCCGCGCTCGAGATTGAAGCCGAGGCTGGCGCTGCCGAACGGCAGGTCGAGGTCGGCGAGGATGACCTTCGATTCGTAGATCCGCGCCAGGCTCGCCGCGACGTTCCGGGCGATGCTCGAGGAGCCCGCGCCGCCCTGCGCGCCGACGAAAGCGAAGCTGCGGCCGAGCTTGGCCGCGCCCGCCGTTTGATAGAGCGTCGAAATGGCAGAGACGATCTTCATCGGCTCGACCGGGGCCACGAGGTACTCGCTGAGGCCGCGTGCCAGCAGCCCGCGAAACAGCTCGATGTCGTTAGAATGGCCGATCACCACCACTTTCGTGGCCGCGCCGCAGACTTCCGCCAGGGCGTCGAGCTGCATGTAGAGCTGATCGGCCGCGGCCTGGCTTTCGAACAGGATGAGATCGGGCGTCGCGGTCTTGCGGTAGAGCGCCAGCGCGGCGTCGATGCCGCCGGGATGCACGGTCGCATGGGTCCGGGACATTCGCCGGTCGGTGACGGCCGATTGCATCGCCGCCGTCAGTTCAGGCGTCTCGCAGAAGGCATGGAGCGTGATCGCGGGAACCCGTAGCGCTTCCACGGCAAGCCCTGGAGCAGCAGGCGCCGCGGGAATGTCCGTCGGGGCCGCCGTCGACTTCTGAATTGCTGCTTGCATGACATGCCTCCGGGCTACGGTAGCTTGGGAGCGACTGCCCCGCCGCTGCCGCCGCGCAGGATGACGACGGGCTCGCTGACGGGCTGGGCCGCAACCTTCAGCACGGGCTTCGGTGGCGGGGGCGTCGCCTCGGCATTGTCGGCCGCCGAACGCAGGGCCAGCGAAATCGTGCCCGACGCTTCGGCGGAGACGAGCACTTCGGCCTGCCGCGGGTCGAGCTCGAGCGTCACCGTCTTGCCGATGGCCACGGGTTTCGCCTTGCCCTTCTCGTCCTTGTTCGTCTCGTTCAGCGTCTGGTCGACCGCAAGCACGACGATGTTCGTGAGGATCGTCCGGGTCGCGTAGTCCTTCTGGCCCTCGGGCTTGTCGGCGTTCTCGAGCGTATGCAGCACGTCGACCCGGTCGTTGGGCAGGATGAGGCCGCCGGCGGTCTTCTCCGCCGTGATGCGCACCGCCACGGCACGCTTGCCCGCCGGCAGCATCGAGGAGAGCAGGCCGTTGCTGACAGGACCGAGCTTGTCGTCGCGGATCGGCTTGCCGGCGATCATCTTGCCGCGCACGACCGCGCCCACCATGCCCGCCAGGGCGTCGGGGCGGGTCGAGCGGTTGACATAGGCGGGCAGCACGGCGCTTTCCGGCCAGGACTGCCACCGCATGCTTTCCTTGGCGAGGACCTGGCCTGGCGCGAGGTCGGCCGTGGCGACCAGGACGTCTTGGGTCGCCGGAGGCGGCGCCTCCTGGACAGTGACCGGAGCCGGCGTCTCGCCGCGCATCGAGAAGGCGATCCAGGCGGCGCCGCCGCCGGCAACCAAAGCCACGAGAAGGATGATGATGCGGAACATGAAGGCAAACTCCGGAGAGACCGCGCCGACCTAGAGACCGAACCAGCGCGTCTGCGGGAACACGACCAGGGCAGCGAGCGTGATGGCAACGCCGTAGGGCACGCCGCTATTGTCGGATTGAAGCCGCGTGATCCACGGCTTGGTGCCGAGA
>DATGZZ010000445.1:0-9556 GCA_035296945.1 Reyranella sp. | reverse complement strand
GGGCGGTCTGGAGGCTTTTCTTGCCAGCATCGGAAATCTTTGCGCGCAGCTTGTTGCATATCGCGTTCAACTGAGCGTCGGACTTCTGGAGTGCGGTGCCGGCCTGCGCGTTCAGCTCCATCTGGCTTTGCGCAACTGCCGTCCCGCCGCCGATCACCGCGATCGCCGCGGCAACCGCAAGGCCACGGCGCATCGATCAGTACGTCTTCAGCAGACGGTCGATGTAGTCGAGCTCGTCCTTGGGCCGCTGCTCGCCGGCGCGGCGGCGCAGCTCGTCGAGGATCTCGCGGCTGCGCTGGCGCTCGAGCTCGAGCGGCACCTTGTCGACGCCGGTGTCGACCGCGTCGCCGTAGTTGCCGTCGGACCGGCCGAGCGGATCGCGATCCTCGCTGCGACGCTCGCGCTCCTCGATCTCGGCGATGTCCTGGCCGTTGCCCGGGCCGCGGTTGTTGTTGCGCATCTGCTCGGCCATGTCGGTCATGCCCTGCTGCAGGTTGTCGAGCGCCCGGCGCTGCGAGCGCGAGGCCTCGCGCGGATCGCCGCGGCGCAGCGCATCCTCGGCCTCGCGCATCTGGCGCTCGGCCCGGCCCAGCGATTCCGGCATGCCCATGCCGTTCTCGTCGAGCTTGTTCATGAAGTCGCCGAGCTGACGGCGCAGGCCTTCCTGCTGGCCACGCTGCTGCTCGCCCCACTGGCCGTCGCCGGGCTGCTGTCCCTGACCGCGCTGGCCTTGCTGGCCCTGTTGGCCTTGCTGGCCCTGTTGTCCCTGCTGGCCTTGCTGACCCTGCTGCCCTTGCTGGCCCTGCTGTCCCTGCTGGCGCTGGCCCTGCTGGCCCTGACGCCCCTGCTGCTGACGGCCCTCGCGCTCACTCTCGCCCAGAAGCTGGTTCTGGCGGCGCGACAGGCGGTCGAGCTGGTTCATCATCTCGCGGCCCTGCTGATTGCCCTGGCCCTGCTGGCCGCGCTGGCCCTGCTGACGCTGCTGGCCGGGCTGGGCCATCATCGGGGTGGCGTTCTCCATCATCTTGCGCAGCTCTTCCAGCAGGCGCTTGGCTTCCTCGCGCTGGCCGTTCTTGGCCATCTCGCGGATCTTATCGAGCATCTTCTGCAGGTCGTCGCCGGTGATGGTGTTATTGGGATCCATCTTCTCCGCCTGCTCCTGCATGCGGCGGCGCTCTTCCGGATCCTGCATCTTCTCAGCCAGCTCCTTCTGCCACTTCGCCATGGCGTCGTAGAGCTGCTGGATCAGGCGCTCGATCTCCTCGTCGCCGGCGTTGCGCTGCATGGCGTCGCGCAGCTCCTGGCGCGCCTGCTCGAGCGCGCGCTCGGCGTCGGTCTGCGAGCCGTTCTCCAGGCGCATCGCCAGATCCCACAGGAGCTTCTGGGTGTCGGTGATGTTGGCCTTGTCGCCGTTCGTCGCCAGCCGCGCCGCGCCGATGCGCAGGCCGAGCTGGACCACGGCGTCGTTGCGGTAGCTCTCGGGCTTGACCTGGATCAGGCGCATGCCGTCGGCGACGTCGAGCCGGAAGGCCTTGGGATCGCGCGTCAGCGCCTTGCGCAGCACGATCAGCGCGCGCGCCGTCGGGTCGTTGAACACCCGCTCGGGCAGCAGGAAGGTCTCGACTGCGCTGCGGCCCTTCTGGCCCAACGCATCGGTGGCGAACAGCATCACCGTGACCTTGAGGCCGGCCCAGGGATGGCTGGTGAGGTCGCGCACGAAGGTGTCGGCGACCTTCTTGGTGTTGCCCGCGACCGGCAGGTCGAGGCGGATGACCTCGGGCTCCTCGTCGTCGCTCAGCATGTCGGCGCCGAGCACCGAGCCATGCAGGCGGACCTGGAGCTGCACGCCGGTCACGCCAAAATCGTCACCGGCGATGTACTCGATCTTGGTCGACCACTTGTCGACGCCGATCGGCCGGGCGAATTCGATGGTGGGCGCCAGATCGGGAATGACATGCAGCTTCCAGCGCGCCTGCTCGTCGCCGCGCGCCTGCAGGACGATCTGCTTGCCTTCGGTGATGACCTGCTCGACCTGATACTTGCCCTTGCCGACGGTGGCGAACTCGGTGCCGTTGCCGTCGATCTTGAGCTGCGGCGGCTTGCGGCCGCGCACGTCGTCGACGAAGCCCGCGAGCTTGCTGCCGACGGGCACGCGCAGGAGCTTGTCCTTGTCGGCCATGTCCAGATAGATCGGCGGCTTGCCGGTATAGGCCGGCGGCGCGATCCACAGGTTGGCGACGACCGGCGGTGGCGGCGGGAAGGCCGGCGTGAAGGCTGCAGCCATGCGATCGCTGCGCCAGCCGCCGGCGACGGCGATGGCCACGATCAGCGCGAGCAGCGGCACGAAGCGCAGCGCCCAGGTGTCGAGCACGGCGAGGCCGGGATGGGCCGGCCTGTTGCTGAGGCCGGCCAGACGTTCGGCCTCGCGGCGGCGATGGGCCTCCCACAGGGCCGACGACATCGGATCGGCGGAGCCGGCCGCCAAGGTGTCCTGCACCGCCACCAGCGGCCGATGCGGCACGCCGCTGTCGCGCTCCAGGCGACGGATGGCCGCTTCCTGCGCGGGCAGCGCGAAATCACGCAGCCGCCACCAAGCCAACCCGATCAGGGCCAGCGCGAGCGCGGCCAGAATGCCCGTATGGACCCAAGGGTCGAGGCCGGCGAACAGGTCGAGATGGGCGGCGGCAATGAACAGCGCCACGAACGACAGGACCGGCACCAGCCGCGGCCACAACCCTTCCCAAGCCAGCGCCAACCACGCCAAGCCGATCTTGCGGCTGAGACCCGGAGCCCGGAAGGTGGTGGTCTGGCTGGCGTCCATCGCCGTCCTTTCGCTTACGCTTAAGACTTTACCGGCTCTTGCCAGGGCGGGAACCGCTCGGCGGAGAGCAACTCGTCGATCGAAGGCCTTGGCCGGGTGACCGCAAATCGCGTGCCATCGACCATGACTTCCGGCGCCAGGGGCCGGGTGTTGTAGGTCGAGGCCATGACGGCCCCATAGGCGCCGGCCGAGCGTATCATGATCAAGTCTCCGGCAGCCAGCGGCGCCATATCACGGTCTTGTGCCAGATAGTCCCCCGATTCACAGATCGGCCCGACAATGTCACAGCGGATCGTGGCGGCTTGGGGGCGTTCACGCACCGGCACGATATCGTGCCACGCCTCATAAAGAGTGGGCCGAATCAGGTCGTTCATGGCCGCGTCGGCAATGACGAAAGTCTTTGCAGCGCCGGGCTTCACGAGGATTACCTCGCTCACGAGCACACCCGCTTCGCCGACCAGCCGACGCCCGGGCTCGAAGGTCAACGCACAACCCAGCCCTGCAGTTTCACGGGCCACCAAGGCCAGGAAGTCGGAAATCGCTGGTGGCTTCTCCTGCGCATAAACGATCCCCAGGCCGCCGCCGATGTCGAACCGGTCGATGCGATGGCCGTCGGCCCGAAGCTGCCCAATCAGCTCGCGCACCCGCACGATGGCATCGCGATAGGGGTCGAGCGAGGTGAGCTGCGAGCCGATGTGCATGGCCACGCCGACCACGTTGAGGCTGGGCAGGCGGGCGGCCAACGCGTAGGCCTCGCGGGCAAGGTCGATGTCGATGCCGAACTTGTTCTCCTTGCGCCCGGTCGTGATCTTGGCGTGGGTCTTGGCGTCGACGTCGGGATTGACGCGAATGGTGATGGCGGCCTTGACGCCGAGCTGGCCGGCCACGGCATTCAAGGTCTCGAGCTCGGACGAGCTCTCGACATTGATCTGGCCGACGCCCGCTTCGAGCGCTGCCATCAGCTCGGAGGCCTTCTTGCCGACACCGGAATAGATGATGCGCTTGGGCGGCACGCCGGCTGCCAGTGCGCGGCGCATCTCGCCCATCGACACGATGTCGGACCCCGCCCCGAGCTCGCTGAACAGGCGGACCACCGCCAAGCTCGAGTTGGCCTTCATGGCGTAGCAGACTTCGGCGTTCATGCCTTTGATGCCGTCGGCGAATTCCTTCCACGCCGCGCGCAGCGCGCCGGCCGAGTAGCAGTAGAACGGCGTGCCGACCTGGGCTGCGATGGTGGCGAGCGCCACGCCTTCGGCGTGCATCTCGCCGTTCTTGTAGGAAAAGAAAGTCATCGCCCCGCCCTCTTGTCGCGTCCCAGGAAACGGCGCCGGGCCTCGGCCACGGCGCGCACGACGTTGGCGGGCGCGGTGCCGCCCAGGCTCTTGCGCGCATTGACCGACGCCTCGACGGTCAGCACGCGATAGACGTCGCGATCGATCTTGGGTTCGACCGCCTGCATCTCGGCGAGCGTCAGCTTGTCGAGATCCACGCCCTTGCCGGCGGCGATGCCGACCAGCCGACCGGTGACGTGATGGGCCTGGCGGAACGGCAGCCCGACCTTGCGGACCAGCCAGTCGGCAAGATCGGTCGCCACCGAATAATCGGCGGAAGCGACGGCGCGCATGCGCTCTGGGTTGGCCTTGAGGTCACGCACCATGCCGGCCATCGCCGCGATTCCGAGCTCCAGCGAATCGGCGGCGTCGAACAACGGCTCCTTGTCCTCCTGCATGTCCTTGCCGTAGGTGAGCGGCAGGCCCTTGAGGATGATGCAGAGTGCGGTGAAGGCGCCAACGATGCGGCCGACCTTGGCGCGCGTCAGTTCGGCGGCATCCGGATTGCGCTTCTGCGGCATGATCGAGCTGCCGGTGGTGAAGGCGTCGGACAGGGCGATGAAGCGGAACGGCGCCGAGCACCAGATCACGATCTCCTCGGACAGGCGCGACAGGTGCACCGCCGTGAGCGCGGCCGCGGCGATGAACTCCACGACGTAGTCGCGGTCGGACACTGCATCGAGCGAGTTGGCCATCGGCCGCTCGAAGCCCAGGGCCTTGGCCGTCTTGCGCGGATCGATCGGATGCGGCGAACCGGCGAGTGCGGCGGCCCCCAGCGGCGATTCGTTCAGCCGCGCGCGGCAATCGGTGAAGCGGCTGCGGTCGCGGCCGAACATCTCGACATAGGCCATCAGGTGATGGCCGAAGGTGATGGGCTGCGCCGTCTGCAGATGGGTGAAGCCCGGCATGATGGTCGCGGCGTATTCGTCGGCGCGATCGATCAGCGCGGCCTGCAGGTCGGCCAGCATCGGCTCCAGGCGATCGATCGTGTCGCGCACCCACAGCCGGACATCGAGCGCGATCTGGTCGTTGCGCGAGCGCGCCGTGTGCAGGCGACCGCCGGCCGGACCGATCAGGTCGGTCAGCCGGCCCTCGACGTTGAAATGGATATCCTCGAGCTTGGTGGAGAACTTGAAGCGACCGGACTCGATCTCCTGGCGCACCTTGGCGAGCCCGCGCTTGATGGCGCGGCCGTCCTTGGCCGTGAGGATGCCCTGGGCGACCAGCATGTCGCAGTGGGCAACCGAGCCCGCGATGTCCTGCGCGTAAAGTCGGCGGTCGAAACCGATGGAGGCGTTGATCTTCTCCATGATCTCTGCCGGGCCGAGCTTGTAGCGTCCGCCCCACATCGTGTTGGATCGCCGCTTCGGCGCTCGCGCAGTCGTGTTCTTCCGTGCCATGAATATGAGCCAGTAGTCCTGTTAGGAACGCGGCTTATGGCATATCCCGTTCGAGATTTCCTCCCTGGTCGCCGGCTTTTCATGGCCGGCTCAGCGGCCACCATCATTAGCGCAACAGCAGCCCGGGCCGAAATTTCCTCAGGCCTGATCAAGGGCGCGATGAAGCGCTTCAAGCTCACCACGCCGCCCAAGCCCATGCCCGATCTCGAATTCCTCGACGTCAACGACCAGCCGATACGCCTGTCCGAACTCAACGGCCAAGCGCGCTTGATCAACCTGTGGGCGACCTGGTGTGCCCCCTGCGTGAAGGAAATGCCGAGCCTCGACCGGCTGCAGGCAGAGATGCCGCGGGACAGGTTCCTGGTGATCCCGATCTCGCTCGACGGCCCGTCGAAGCCCAAGGTGGTGCCGTTCTACAAGGAGCAGAAGCTCCTGGATCTCCGCATCTTCTACGACAAGGGCCGCAAGGCGATGTCGGTGCTGGGTGTGACGCTGCTGCCGACCTCGATCCTGGTCGATCCGTCCGGCCGCGAGCTCGGCCGCCTCGAGGGCGACGCCGACTGGGACTCGCCGGAGGGCCTTGCCCTCATGAGGTCCGCCCTTTGACCGGCCCTCTCGTCGTTGTCACAGGAGCCAGCTCCGGGATCGGCCTCGCGCTGGCGCGGGTCTTCGCCAAGGGAGTGGCGCGATCATCTGTTGGATCGATGAAGACGCGCGACTGGAGTCGCGCGCCCCCAGCCATGAGCGGACCTGGAGGTCCGCGCTCCGGCCAGACTACGGAAACTGCGGGTCGCCGTAGGGGTAGAACTTCTTCAGATCGACAGTCTGATAGGGCAGCCCCTCGAGCCGCACCGTGCCGAGGAACGGCTCGACCGGTTCGACCAGCAGGATCGTCTTGGCAAAGCCGCTGTCGTCGAAGCCGCGGCGGAAGTGCACGCGCGACTTGATGGCGAACGCCTTGAAGGCCGATACGTCGAGGCCGAGCGCGCCTAACGACCCGGGCTCCATCACCTGCACGAGATAGCGGCTCAGCACCAGCACGTTGCCGCGGCCGAACTTGACGACGACCCAGAGCTGGCCGCGGCCTTCCACGGCGTTCAGCACGGTGCCCCGGACACGCACCGGCGCGCCGGCCGACTCGTCGACCAGCCCGCCCACCTCCATGTCGAACGGATCGCCGGCCTTGACGCCTGTGGCCGCGAGCGCGTCGATCGCCTTAGCATCGGCAATCGTGGCGATCAGGACGTCCGACAGATCCTGCTCGATGACCTCCTTCAGGATCCAGGTGGCCGAGCCCGAGCGGTCGCTGTGGTCGGCCAGCACCACCGGCGCAGCACCGCTCGCCATCGCCTGCTTGGCGAGCGACACGCCCTCGGGAATCGTATGCACCTTGGTCGAGCCGATCAGCGCCTTGCGTTGCCGCCACGCCGCTGCCGCCATGTCGTCGGCGACGCAGCGCGCCAGGCCGGGATCGCCGTTGGTCATGACCTGGAAGGTCATGCCGACGTCCGGCACGTCGGCGAACGGGAAGCCGAAGAAGAAGTTCACATAGACGTCGGGCTCGCGCGCCTCCCAGGTCAGCGCGCGCTGCACCAGGTCCATCCACGGTGAGGCACCGGTCCATTGCAGCACGGTCGGCGAGATGATCGGCACGCGCTGCGTGACGGTGGCGGGCTTGTAGTCGCCGCGGATCGCGCGCACCAGCATGCGCGCTGCGCGCTCGCCCTGCAGGTGGCTGTCGTAGTGCGGGAAGTATTTCACCGTGAAGGCCATGTCGGCCTGGCGCAGGAACTCCTCGTCCTCGTTACCGTGCGGATCGAAGGTGCCGACGATGAAGGCCTTGCTGCCGACGACCGCACGGACCCGCCGCGCCAGGTCCGCCTCGGGCCGCGGCACGCCGCGCACCCCCATGGCGCCGTGCAGGCTGAGATAGACGCCGTCATAGGGGCCGGTCGCCGTGATCTCCTCGATCATCCGCCCGACGAAGGTCTCGTAGGCCTCGCGCGTTATCCAGCCCGAACCCGTGCCGGTCTTGGGGAACAGCGGCGATTCGATGCCGACCAGCTCGACGCCGTCGAACTCGCGCGCCACCTTCACGAAGCCGCCCATGTAGGACTTCGGCTCGTGCGCCAGCAGCGCCTCGCCCTTGGCGGGCGAGCCTTCGTAGACGAAGTCGTCGAGCGTGGTGTCGTTGCGGAGGAACGTTACCGTCTCATGGACGAAATACAGGACGGCAATGCGGATCGGCCGGCGGGCCATGGTTTCTTCCTTGCACCAATGCGATGGGGCGAAGTCTCGCAGGGCATTGGAAGGAAACAAATGGCCAAAGAGTCACGGCCGGATTCTCATGCGCGTCAGCCGCCGACTTCGCAGTGCTTGCCCATCTCCTTGCACACGCGCAGCACGGCCTGCACCACGCGCGAGGCGGTCGAGCCCTCGGCGGGGCTGGCGGCATGGCCGGCGATGAGGAGCTGCGAGACGTCGTCGCTGAAGGGCACGACGTTCAACGTCGCGGTGCGATCGCCCTCGGCGATCTGGAACCGGCGCTGACCGGGATCCTGCATGACGACGCGGACGGCGGGGTTCTTGCGCGCAAGCTCGAGCGCCGTCGCGAACACCTTGTCGGCGGGCGCGTCGAGCAGCACGGTCGCGAAATCGTAGCCCGGCCGACCGCCCTGCTGCTGGGCTTCCGCCATGTGCTGGATGCGGCCGAGGGCCTTGCGGGCGACGAACACCCACTGCGCCTCAGCAGGGGCAACCGGCAATACCGTTGCCGCGAAACCGACCAGAACCGCCAGGAGGACGGACAGACGTGGTGCCTTCGATTTCATGTTTCCCGCCTTCGACGAAGTTGATGCGCTCATTGTAACCGACGCCGCCAGTCGGATGTAGCGACGCGTGCTCGCATTCAACACTGTCTGCCTGGTGCTCGATGATCTGCGGCTCTGCGCATCGTGCGTAGGCGCCGCCGCGCTGCCGTGCTCATGTTTGGCTGCGCTGCGCGCGCGGTTGCGACACGAAGAAGTGGTCGGTGATGATCGCGCTCACGAACTTGATGCCGTAGCGCGCAAACAGCGTTTCGAGCAGCGCCAACCGTCGCGGCATCTCCTCCTCGGGCGTGCTCCAGATCTCGATCTGCAGGACGCAATGGTTCTTCGCCAGCAGTCCGAGCAGGCCTTCGACCGCCTCCATCTCGTGGCCCTCGACATCCATCTTGATGACCAGGAGCTTGCCCGCGAAGTCCAGCTGCTGGTCGACCCGAATCGCGCGGCAGGTGACCTGGTCCGCCTGGGCGACATCGACAACGCGGGTCCCTCCACGGTTGCGGCTGGTAGCGAGCGACAGGCCGAAGGTGCGCTCGCGATCGCTGGTCGCAAGCTGCAGCGCCTCGATCGCCGTCGTGGCACCGTTGAGGAAGAGGTTGGCCTGGAGCTGCCCAAAGTTCGTCGGGTCGGGCTCGAAGGCCACGATGCGGTTGAACATGCGGCTCTGGTGGGCGACCAGCGCATAGAGGCCCCAGTGTGCGCCGATGTCGACGAACACGGCCTCGCCGCCATGGCGCTGCCGTTCTTCGTGGGCCAGGCCCAACAGCGTGTCGATGGCCCCCTTCTCCCAGGTGCCGGAGACGAAGACCTGCTGGTCGACGACATTGTCCAGGTCGAGCAGGAGGCGCAGGCCCATCCGTTCCTCGACCATGTAGCGGCCGCGCGACAGACGCGCATAGCCGTTGAGGGCGACACGGTAGAGACCCCGCAGTATCGGAATCCGGGCGATGCTGCGCGGGACGGGGATCATTCCCGACCCTAACGTTCGCCTACCGCAACAGGCAATGTGGAATCCGTTATCTGGTCGGCACCGGGCGTTCGCCCGAATAGTCGTAGAAACCGCGCTTGACCTTGCGGCCGACCCAGCCGGCCTCGACGTATTTCACCAGCAGCGGGCACGGACGGTACTTGGAATCGGCCAGGCCCTCGTGCAGCACCTGCATCACCGACAGGCAGGTA
>DATGZZ010000444.1:0-3677 GCA_035296945.1 Reyranella sp. | reverse complement strand
GGCGTCGTACCGGCGCCGCAGCTGCTCGTAGGTGGCAAGCACGCGGCCTTCGGACCAAGTGCCGGCAAGCTGGACGCCCCACGGTCCCCACGCCGGATCGGACTTGAGGTCGCGACGACGCTGCGGACGGTCGATCAGCAGCTTGGCGAGCTCGACGCATCGCTCTCCCGTCGGCGCTCTCGAGGCTTGCATCTGCGGCGGCGTCGGCGACGCCCAGGCTTCGGCGGCGTACCCGGTGATGATGCGGACATAGGCCTGTGTCTCGAAGGGAAGGCGGCGGCGGCCGGCGAGCCAGGCCTCGACCTGGCCGGGGCCGGCATTGTAGGCCGCCGCGGCCAGGCCGAGGTTGCCGCGGAACGTCGTGCGCAGCTCGCGCAGATAGCCCGCCGATTCGCGCAGCGCCTCGAGCGGCTCGAAGGCGTTGGCGAGTCCGCGCATCGCGGCGGTCTGCGGCATGAACTGTGCGATGCCTTGTGCGCCGGCCGGGCTCACTGCCGCCGGGTCGAAGCGGCTCTCCTGCCAGATGAGGCGCGTGAAGAATTCCTCAGGCAGCTCGTTGTCGGTCGCCGCCTGTGCCAGCGTGCGGCAGATGTCGTCGACGGAGGGACGCGGTTCGGCGCGCGCCGGCGTCAGCGGCGACAGGGCAGCCGCGAGAAGCACGATCAACGTCGCCCGGACCATCGCACGCGTCATCGGATGGCACAGTACCGGCCGGGGTCATTACCGGCCACAACGAACCGGCTAACCGTACTCCTTGTGGGGTGGAGAAACGCGCTCGGGGTTCCTAACTCATAGGGCCGTAATCTGGCTTCAAAGCGAAAGGACACGCCATGGCAAAGAAGACGATCGCAAAGAACACGATCTGCGTCTGGTACGACAAGGACGCCGAGGCTGCGGCCCGCTTCTACGCCGCGACCTTTCCCGACAGCGCAGTGCATGGCGTTCATCGGGCACCCAGCGACTTTCCGTCCGGCAAGAAGGGTGACGTGCTCACGGTCGACTTCACCGTTGCCGGCATTCCTTGTCTCGGTCTCAACGGCGGTCCCGCGTTCAAGCATAACGAAGCCTTCTCCTTCCAGGTCGCCACCGACGATCAGGAGGAGACCGACCGTTACTGGAACGCCATCGTCGGCAATGGCGGCCAGGAGAGTGCGTGCGGCTGGTGCAAGGACAAGTGGGGCGTCTCCTGGCAGATCACGCCGCGCGTGCTGACCGAGGCAATGGCCGCTGGCGGCGACGAAGCAAAGCGCGCGTTCGATGCGATGATGGACATGAAGAAGATCGACGTCGCCAAGATCGAGGCGGCGCGGCGCGGCTGACCGGGACTTGCGGACGGCCGGCCGGACGTCGCTCTCGGCCCAGGGCGGCGCCGGCCGGGCAGGATCCGGTTGAGGAACGCAGTCGCGCTGCGCGGCTCACAGCCCAACAACTTGCACGATACCTGATGTGCGCGGGCGCATGCTCGCCGTGCTTGACCCGTCGCCGTGCATCCTTACGATCCGCATCCATATTTGGGGAGAAATAGCGGGATGCCGGTCATTAATCGTATTGCCTCGTTCCACAAGGACATGACCGCTTGGCGCCATGACATTCACAGTCATCCCGAGACGGCCTTCGAGGAAGTACGCACCGCCGACATCGTCGCCGACAAGCTGAAATCCTTCGGCATCGAAGTGCATCGCGGCCTCGCCAAAACCGGCGTGGTGGGCGTGCTGCGCTCGGGCAACGGCAAGCGGGCGATCGGCCTGCGTGCCGACATGGATGCGCTCGACGTGCATGAGACCAACGAGTTCGACCACAAGTCGACGATCCCGGGCAAGATGCACGCCTGCGGTCATGACGGCCACACGGTGATGCTGCTGGGCGCCGCCAAGTACCTGGCCGAGACCAAGAACTTCGACGGCACCGTCTATTTCATCTTCCAGCCGGCCGAGGAGAACGAGGGCGGCGGCCGCGTCATGGTGGAAGAGGGGCTGTTCGACAAGTTCCCGGTCGAGGGCGTCTACGGCATGCACAACATCCCGGGCATCCCGGTCGGCCGCTTCGCCGTCCGGCCCGGCCCGATGATGGCGGCCTACGACATCTTCGAGGTGGTGGTGAAGGGCGTCGGCGCGCACGGCGCCATGCCCCATCACGGCATCGACCCGGTGGTGGTGGGCAGCCACATCGTGACCGCGCTCCAGTCGATCGTGGCGCGCAACGTCGACCCGATGGACACCGCCGTGGTTTCGACCACCCAGATCCATGCCGGCGACACCTGGAACGTCATCCCGCAGGAATGCACCCTGCGCGGCACCGTCCGCACCTTCAAGAAGCCGGTGCAGGACATGATCGAGCGGCGCATCGAGCAGGTCGCGCGCAACGTCGCGGCGGGCTTCGGCGCCGAGGTCGCCAAGTGGCGCTACGAGCGGCGGTATCCCGCGACGGTGAACAGCGAGAGGGAGACCGAGTTCGCGGCCAACGCGGCCGCGGCGCTGGTCGGGCTGGAGAACGTCAACCGCAACCCGACGCCCGCCATGGGCAGCGAGGACTTCGCCTGGATGCTCTTGAAGCGGCCCGGCTGCTATATCTGGGTCGGCAACGGCGATGGCGCGGGCAGCTGCATGGTCCACAACCCGGGCTATGACTTCAACGACGAGATCCTGCCGATCGGCGCCTCCTACTGGGCCACCCTGGTCGAGCAGCAGCTCGCCCGCCAGGCCATCCCCCAGGCGGCCGACTAATTCCGGCGGAGTGAGTCCCATCGATTCGGTCGTCGTCCGTGGTGCCGTGGCATTGACAGGACATCATCCCTACGCCGGCCAGCGCATCGGTCTTGCGACCATGCACGCCAAGGAACTGGCGGTGGCGCCACCGTTCCGCCGCCTGCTCGATGCCGAGATCGTGGTGGCCTCGCAGCTCGACACTGACGAGCTCGGCACCTTCTCGGGCGAGGTGCCGCGGCCCGACGCCCTTGTCGAGACCTGCGCCCTCAAGGCCGAGCTTGCCTTCCGCTCGCTCGACGTCGACTGCGCCATCGCCAACGAGGGCAGCTACGGGCCGATCAACGCCGTGCCGCTGGTACCGAGCGGCATCGAGATCATGGCCTTCCTCGACCGCAAGCGCGGCATCAGGATCATCGAGACGCTCGCCACGCATCGCACCAACTGGCGCCTGCTGCGCTTCAAGGCGGGCGATCCCAACATTCCCAAGGCGGTGAAGGCGATCGGATTCCCGCACTACGGCGTGTTCGTGCTGTGCAGCAGCGACATGGCCCATCCGATCAAGAGCGGGCTGGACACGCTGGACGACGTCGTCTCGGCGATGAACCAGGAGGCCAAGCGCTCCGAGGACGGCATGGCCGTGCTGATCGCCGACATGCGCGCCCATCGCAACCCCACGCGCATGCGCGTGCTGCGCGCGCTGTCGTGGCAGCTCGCCAAGCGGCTGGAGCGGCTTTGCCCGAGCTGCAACGCGCCGGGCTTCGGCTCGATCGGCAATCGCCGCGGACTGCCCTGCGAGGGCTGCGCCAAGCCTACTCACTGGGTGCATTTTGAGATCGATGGCTGCTCGGTCTGCGGCCACGCCGAAGCGCGGCCACGCAAGGACGGGCGGAAGACAGCGGCCAAGCCTTCCTGCGCAAGCTGCAATCCGAAGGGTTGATGGCCGGAATCCTTCCGCGCCTCTTTTCGCGCGGT
>DATGZZ010000443.1:0-2472 GCA_035296945.1 Reyranella sp. | reverse complement strand
TGGACGAGCGCGCGGCCGGTCAAGCGCAGCGGTGCGGCCAGAGACGCGGCAAGCCGCGAGGCCGGCGACAGGCGCGCCATCGCCAAGCCGAGATCGTCGGCTTTGACGATCAGCGCGACGACGCCGTAGACCGCCGCCGTGATGCCGATGCCGACGACGGCGAGGATCATCCCCTGGGTCACGATGTTGCCGGCGGGGATGGCGGCGAGCGTGATCGCCATTATCTCCGCCGACAGGATGAAATCGGTCTTGATGGCGCTGGTGACCTTCCCGTCCTCGAAGGTCTTGGCGTCGATGGCCACCGGCTCGAGCTTTGCTTCGTGGGCGTGCGCGCCGTGGGGAAAGAGGGACTCGTAGACCTTCTCCGCGCCTTCGTAGCAGAGGTAGGCGCCGCCCAGCATCAGCAGCGGCGTTATCGCCTGGGGCAGCAGGAGGCTGAGCGCAAGCGCTGCCGGCAGGAGGATCAGAAGCTTGTTCTTGAGCGAGCCCAGCGCGATCTTGCCGATGATCGGCAGCTCCCGCGCCGGGCTGAAATCGGTGAGGTAGCGCGGCGTGACGGCGGTGTCGTCGATGACGACGCCGGCGGCCTTCGAGCCGGCCTTGGCCGCCTGGCCGGCGACATCGTCGATCGACGCGGCGGCGGCCTTTGCCAGCGTCGCGACATCGTCGAAAAGAGCCATCAACCCTACGCTCATGGAAACACCGCTATCCTGACGTTTTCACCGGGTTACGCGTTCCTCCCCACGCTCCGCGTGGGGAGGTGTCGGCGTCTTACGCCGACGGAGGGGTCAAAAGCACCAATGATGATGCTCATGACCCCTCCGTCGCCGTAAGACGGCGACACCTCCCCAGCGAAGCTGGGGAGGAAGCTATAGCAGCTCGGTCGGTGCGATCGGCAGATCGTGCAGGCACTTGCCCGTCGCGTTGAACACCGCGTTGCCGATCATCGCGGCCGCCTGCCAGTACGCCTTTGGCCAGGACAGCAGCGTGCGACAACACGCAGAGGGTCAGTGAAGGGCAGAGGTGCTCATGCCCCGGAACCTCCGGCCTTGGCCTGGTGCGGCGACGCGAGGATCGCTACCAGTAACGCACCGGGCCGGTATCGATATGGACGAATCCCGAGCGCGGATAGAAGCCCACGCCGCCCATGCCGAGCGAACGCGCAACTTGCCGGACCTTGAGCACCGGCACGCCGGGCATGCTGATGTCCATCGCGTTGCCATTCATGTGCTGGCTGTCGCTGGCCACGCCGCGGCTGACGCTCGCCAGCCAGGCGTTGGTGGTGGGCGAACGATAGGCCGAGAGGACCTCGACGGCGCCGCTGAAGCCGACATGCATCTGGGTGTGCCACAGGACGTCGAACAGCTGCGGATCCATTTCCGTCTCGGCGCCCTCGCGCGAATCGCGCAGGAAGTGGTTGAGCTTGTCCAGCGCATCGCGGCGGTAGGCGCCGTCGGACCAGTAGGTGACGACAAGGGCCTCGTCCGTATTGACGTTCACCAGGCTGAGCGTGCGCGGGCTGGTGACGTCGAGCGCCGGCGGCGGGGGAGGCGGGGCCATCGTGAAGCCGCCGTAGCGGGCGGCGCGCACTTGGCTCGGTGCCGACGGCTTGGCCACAGGCCGCTTGGTCGATGGCGACAGCGAAGCCTTGGCGGCGGCCGGCTTGGCGGCAGCAGCCTTCTTGGCGGCGACGGCAGCGGCTTTCGGCGCGCTGTGCTTGGTTTGCGCGAACCCCGTGCCGGCAAATGCCAGGCACAGGCAGGCCGCCACGCTCAGCATGAGAGGGTACATGCCAGCCTCAATGTTGTTGTATTTCTGCCACACTACCAGAACCCGCTTCTGCATCAAGCAGAAAATCGTTTCCGTATAGGATATTGGCCAGACAACTTGAGCTTTAACGCAAGGCATTCTGCGCAAGCGTTGCATGCGAGCCGGATGGCCGCCGGGCGCCCTCTATCGCCGCAGTGCCGGGAATAATCGCGCCGCTGCCCGTGCTCACGCCTCCCGGCCGAATGCTTCCCTGAGCCTGTCCTTGGCCGCCTCGAGCTTCTTGCGCCGAGTTGCGGAGAGGCTCTTGCCGGCGCGATTGATATAGAACACCAGCATCGACATCGCCGACCGGTACGGGCTCGACTTCCGTCGATGGCTTCGTTCGGCCGATCGTTTTAACGAGCGCGCGATCGCCGTTGGCGATTTCTTGAAGACCTCGCGGTCGAGATCGAGGGCATCGCTGTGCTCGGTGACCGCAGCCGACCATTTCTTCCGTGCGGGCGTCCGTTTCCTGGCAGCCATGGGTTGCCTCGCGCCGTCACGCCCGATCACGCAACTCGCGGACGCCCTTCGCCTCGGCGCAATGGTCACAACAGAAGATGGCGCCGTCCTTTTCCAGCCCATGGCCCAGGATGCGGATGCCGCAGGCGGGACAGACCGGTGCGAGGGCGTGGATGGCGCACTCGAAGCTGTCGAAGACGT
>DATGZZ010000442.1:0-3991 GCA_035296945.1 Reyranella sp. | reverse complement strand
ATCATCGGCCACGGCAACATCGGCTACGACGCGGTCTCCGTCGACGTCGAGAAGGCGCGCGCCGCCGTCGGCACGGTCGCGACCAAGCTCGGGCGCGGGCTCGAGCAGGCCGCCGAAGCCATCATCCAGGTGGCGGTCTCCGGCATGTACCGCGAGGTCGGCAAGCTCGCCTCGCGCCAGGGCATCGACCCGCGCGACTTCACCCTGCTGGCGTTCGGCGGCGCCGGTCCCATGCTGGGCTGCTTTTTGGCGCGCGAGCTGGGCATGCGCCAGGTGCTGATCCCGACGGCGCCGGGCGTGCTGTCGGCGCTGGGCGGGCTGGTCGCCGACGTGAAGAACGATTTTATCAGCACAGCCTACTATCCCCTGTCGGCCGACGAGCTGCCGCGTCTGAAGGCCGATTTCGACCACCTCGCCCGGCGTGCGTCCACCTGGATCACCGAGGAGCAGAAGTTCGCGGGTTCGTACGTGCTGCAGCCCGCCGCCGACATGCGTTACCTGGGACAATCGTTCGAGATCGAGGTGCCGCTGCCGCTGGAGTGGATTGTCGCCGGCGACATCGAGCGCATCGCCGCTGCCTTCCACGCCGAGCACGACCGCCTGTACGGCCACAGCTCCGCGGCGACGCCGATCCACATGGTCAGCCTGCGCATGGTGGTGGTGGGCGGCTCGCCGCAGCCCAAGGTTCCGGCCGAACCGCGGCGCGATGGCTCGCCCGTGCCGGCCAAGCAGATCGACGTGTATCTCGACGGCGCCTGGCGCAAGGTGCCGTTGTACCGACGGGCGGACCTGGGCCACGGACATCGCCTCCCCAGCCCTTGCGTCGTGGCGCAGGAAGATACGACGATCTGTGTTCCGGAGGGTTTTAGCGGCGTGGTCGACGCGTATGGCAACATTCTTCTGTCGCTTGGCGAGTAAGGGGTACCCAAAATGCGCATCGATCCGGTCACGCTGCAGATCTTCGCCAATCACGCGCAGGCGGCCGCCGACAGCATGGCCTTCACGCTGTTCCGCACGGCCCACTCGACCTTCGTGAAGGAAACCGAGGACTTCACCACGGGCCTCGCCACGCCCGACGGCATGACCTTTGCGAGCCCGCGCGACCTCGGCGCCACCTGGTTCATCGGGCTCGACTACGCCAACGCCCTCCGCATGATCGACGACTACCAGCCGGGCGACATCTGCATCACCAACGATCCCTACTCAGGCTTCGTGTGCACCCACACGCCCGACCTGCACATGTGGAAGCCGATCTTCTGGCAGGACGAGCTTTTAGCCTTCTCCGTCAGCCACATCCACAACACCGACGTCGGCGGCGCGGTGCCGGCCTCGCTGTCGCGGCAATTGACCGAGGTCCACCAGGAAGGCATCCGCATTCCGCCCAACAAGCTCTATGAGGCGGGTACGCTGAACAAGTCGCTGCTCAATGTGATGCTGACCAACGTCCGCATGCCCGAGCAGAACCACGGCGACCTGCAGGCGCAGATCGCGGCCATGAACACCGGCGAGCGCAAGGTGCACGACATGGTGCGCAAGTTCGGCGTCGACGTGTTCCGCCAGGGCGTAAAAGACCTGCTCGATCTCGGCGAGCGGCAGGCCCGCGCCCTGCTTTCCCGCATTCCGGACGGCGACTATTTCTTCGCCGACTACCTCGACGAGGACGCGCCGGGCGGCGTGCCCGTGCGGCTTGCCCTGACCTTGAAGATCCGCGGCGACGAGGCGGTCATGGACTTCTCCGGGTCCGATGCGCAGCTGCAATCGTCGCTCAACGTGCCGACCGGCGGCGCCGAGCGCCACATCCTGCTGATGGTGGGCTACACCTACTGTCTCTACAGCATCGACCCGACGATCCTGCTGAATGGCGGCATCACGCGGCCGGCGCGCTGCATCATCCCCGAGGGCACGATCCTCAACCCGAAGTTCCCGGCCGCTGTCGGCATGCGCAGCATGACCTGCAGCCGGCTGCAGGGCGTCACCATCGGCGCGTTCCAGTCGGCAGTTCCCGACCTGCTGCCGGCCGGACCCGCCGGCGGCGGCGCCATCATGAACGTCAAGACGACCGACAACCGCAGCGGCCGGACCATCATGGCCTCGATCGATCCCATCACTGGCGGCGCCGGCGGCTGGTCGGGCGGCGACGGCGCCGACGGCTCGGGCGCCAATTCGAGCTTCCTCAAGAACACGCCGGTCGAGATCAACGAGACCGAAGTGCCGATCAAGGTGCTGCGCTACGGCCTGGTGCCCGATTCCGGCGGCGCCGGCCGCCATCGCGGCGGGCTCGCCACCCAGCTCGAGTTCAAGGTGTTCGCGCCCAATACCGTGGTGACGGCGCGCAACCGCGACCGCACGCGCTTCTCGTCGTGGGGCAGCATGGGCGGTCGGCCGGGCGCCACCTCCTGCTTCTGGCGCAACCAGGACACCAACGCCGCCATCGATCTCGGCAACACCGACGTGGTGCCGCTCGATCCGGGCGACGTGATCCTGGTGACGTCGTCCGGCGGCGGCGGCTTCGGGCCGCCCGCGGAGCGCGATGCCAAGGCGGTGCTGTTCGACGTGCAGCAGGGCAAGGTTTCCGTGCAGGCCGCGGCCGACGACTACGGTGTGGTCATTCGCGACGGTGCGATCGACGAGACGGCAACGGCCGCCCGCCGGGCGCGGCTTGCGGCAAACGCCAGGGCGATGAACGCCAAGGGGGGCAACTTCGCCTTCAACGCCGAGCGCGAGGCCTACGAGCGCGAATGGACCGACGCCAACTATGCCGCCCTGACCGAGGTGCTGGCCACCCTGCCCGTCAATTGGCGCCACTATATGAAGAAGCGCATCTTCGCCGCGATGGCAGAGCTGCCGGCGCATCAGCGTCGCGGCGACGGCAGCGAGGTGCGACGCGCCTTCGAGCTGGCGAGGGCCGAGTTCCCCCAGCTTCGGCAGGCGCAGGCGGCGGAGTGAGCGGCTGATGGACATCCATTTCGACAACCAGGCCGTCATCGTCACCGGCGCCGCGCGCGGCATCGGCGGCGGGATCGTCGATGGCTTCGTCGAACGCGGCGCCAGGGTGTGGGCCTGCGATGTGCTGGAAGACGAGCTTTCGGCTCTGAAGGCGCGGGCCAAGCCGCAGCGCGGCGGCACCTTGGAGACGCGCACGGTCGACCTGACGCAATCGCGGCAGGTTGACGCCTTCGTGCGCGAAGTCGAACAGGCCTGCGGTGGCGTCGATGTGCTGGTGCATGTCGCGGGCGGCGTGCGCGGCCAGAGCAAGCGCCCGGTCGAAGAGGTGAGCGACGACGACTGGCGCGCGATCCAGGCCGTCAATGTCGAAGGCGCGTTCTTCGCCAGTCGCGCGGTGACGCCGGGCATGAAGAAGAAGGGCAACGGCCGCATCGTCGTGATCGCGAGCCGCGCCGGCCTTGGCGTCAGCCTGACCGGCATCCAGTCCTACGCCACCGCCAAGGCAGCCCAGCTCGGCCTGGTGCGCCAGCTCGCGCACGAGCTCGGGCCCCACGGCATCACGGTCAACGCCGTGGCGCCGGGCTTCCTGCGCACCAGCCCCGACTACG
This sequence comes from Reyranella sp., assembly GCA_035296945.1. Classification (GTDB taxonomy): domain Bacteria; phylum Pseudomonadota; class Alphaproteobacteria; order Reyranellales; family Reyranellaceae; genus Reyranella. Next base: position 437 of record DATGZZ010000442.1, on the reverse strand, counting down.
AGCGGCAATGGCAGTCCTACGGGCCGGAGGGCCAGAAGGCGATGATCGAGCGCGTCGCCATGCGCCGCCTGGGCGAGCCGCAGGACATCGCCCATGCCGTGATGTTTCTGGCCTCGCCTTATGCGTCATGGATCACCGGCCAGGTGCTGCCGGTGACGGGGAGTCCGATTTCATGACCAAACCACCGTCATCCCGACCGGAGCCTCGCGAAGCGAGGCGTAGTGGAGGGACCTGTTTTGTTGATGCGCCGACAAAACGGGTCCCTCGACTACGCCGCCCTGCGGGCGGCTCCGCTCGGGATGACGGTTAAGACTGAAGGAGGAAACCATGTCCCCTGCACGCCCGACCATCGTTCCCAAGCCGGATGAGCGAGAGCAGCCCTGGCAATGGTCCGAGCAGCGTTGGCGCGCCATCGTCGAGCGCGTGCGCGCCGGCCG
>DATGZZ010000441.1:0-4923 GCA_035296945.1 Reyranella sp. | reverse complement strand
TGATCTCGATCGTGTAGGCGTTCTCGGTCAGGTTGGCGATGTAGGCCGACTGCACGCCCGAGCCGGTGCCGATCTCCAGCACCTTCTCGCCGCGCTTGACGTCGATCACGTTGGTCATGCGGCCCTGCAGGTGCGGGCCCGACATGGTCACGCCATAGCCAATGTCGAGGAAGTTGTGCTCGTAGGCGCGCTTGTGGATCGCCGGATTGACCGCGGCGAATTCCTCGCGCGGCGTCAGCAGGAAGGCGCGGATGGTGGCCTGGCCCCAGATGTCCTTGTTCCTGACCAAGGCCTGGAAGCGGTCCCAGCGTTGGCCGAGGAACACCGGATCCTCGCCGCGGGCCTTGCCCCAGGCGATGAAGTTTTCGCGCGTGTCGGTCGGCGGGTTGAGGTCCCAGCTGTAGGGCTTGATGCTCGCCGCCTGCGCGGTCGTCGAGGCAAAACCGGCGGCAGCCAGCGCCGCGCTGCCGGAGACGAAGTTGCGTCTCTTCAAAATATCCTCCTTGGCGCGGACCCCATATGAAGAAGGGGAATCGGGGGCAGCCGCACACCGAATTGATACGGGAAATGTGGCGGATTTGCCAGTGCGCCCGTGTTACGGGAAACCTCAACTATATTTAATGAACCACGAGGAAACCCGTGAAACGCCTGCTTTCCCGCCGCACCGCGCTCGCCGCTGCGACCATCCTGCCGGTGGCCAATCTGTTGCCACGCAGCGCTGCCGCCGACGGACCGTGGAAGCCGAGCCAGGGCATCCGCATCATCGTGCCGGCCGCGCCCGGCGGCACGACCGATATCGTCGCCCGCCTGCTGGCGGCTTTCCTGCAACAGGCCTGGGGCCAGTCCTGCGTGGTCGACAACAAGTCCGGTGCGGGCGGCGTCATCGGCTCCAACGAGGTCGTGAAGGCCAACCCCGACGGCACCACCGCCCTGATGGGCAATATCGGCCCGCAGTCGATCGCCTACTCGCTCTATCGCAACATGCCCTACGGGCCTAAAAGCCTGGCGCCGGTCAGCTGCGTCATCACCGCCCCCAACGTCCTGGTGGTCCATCCCTCGGTCCCGGCCAAGACCGTGCCTGAGTTCGTCGCCTGGCTGAAAGCCCAGAACGGCAAGGTCTCCTACGCCTCCTCCGGCACCGGCCAGTCGCCGCACCTGTCGGCCGCCTGGTTCCTGCAGCTCACCGGCACCAAGGCCGAGCACATCCCCTATCGTGGCGCTGCGCCCGCGCTGCAGGACCTGACGGCGGGCGTGACCCAGTTCTTCTTCGACAACCTCACCACCGGCATCGAGTTCGTGCGCGCGGGCAAGCTCAGGGCGCTGGGCATCACCTCGGCCCAGCGCAATCCGCTGACGCCCGAGCTGGTGCCGATCTGCGAGACCATGCCTGAGCTGAAGCCGTTCGACGTCTCGACCTGGTTCGGCGTCTTTCTGCCGGCCGCCACGCCCCAGCCGGTCGTCGCGGCGTTCAACGAGCAGATGAAGAGCTGGCTCGACGATCCCAAGACCAAGGAGCGCTTCACCCAGATGGCGGGCTTCCCCGCCTACGGCACGCCGGCCGAGTTCGAGAAATTCGTCACCGGCCAGATCGCGCTGTGGAAGAGCGTGATCGACAAGGAAGGGCTGCAGCTCGACGTGAACTGACGGCACTGCTGTCAAAAAAACGACTTTCCGGCATTCCCGGTATTTCCGGCAGAGAGCGTGGTGTTGCGGCTGAGGACGGACCCCCATGGGTAGGGCCTTTCGTTGGCGTAATTCCTTCCCCCACTATATATAACTAGGGTTATTTTGTCCAGTTACATGATCTGATTGACCACGCCGCCATCGACTCGCATGGCGGCGCCCGAGGTGCCGGACGCGGCTTCGCTGCAGAGATAGACGCCCAGCGCCGCCACCTCGTCGGCCGAGGTGAAGCGGCGGAGCAGCGAGGTCGGGCGGAGGTCGCGGAAGAAAGCGGCCTCGATCTCGGCGACGGTGATGCCGGCGGTCTTGGCCCGCTCGGCACGCAGCCGATCGGTGTTCTCGGTGTGGGTCGGGCCGGGCAACAGGGCGTTCACCGTGACGCCGGTGCCGGCCAGCTCCATGGCGAAGCCGCGCGAGATCGCGAGCTGGGCGGTCTTGCTCATGCCGTAGTGGATCATCTCCTTGGGGATGTTGAGTGCGGATTCGCTCGACACGAACACCACCCGTCCCCAGCCGCGCCTGGCCATGCCCGGCGCATAGTGGCGGGTGAAGCGCACGCCGCTCATGACATTGACCTCGAAGAAGCGCTGCCATTCGGCATCGTCGATCTCGAAGGCCGGGCTGCGGCCATAGATTCCGAGATTGTTCACCAGGATGTCGAGTTCCGGAACCTGCTCGAACACCGTCTCGGCGCCGGCGGCCGTGGCGCAGTCCGCGACGATGCCGGTGACATGCGGGTCGGCTGCAGCCTGCCGGATGCGCATCACCGCAGCATCGACAGTGGCTTTGGTACGGCCGGTGACGATCACGCTCGCGCCCTCGGCCGCAAGCCCCTTCGCGATGGCATAGCCGATGCCGGCGGTCGATCCCGTCACCAATGCATGCTTGCCAGCAAGCCCCAAATCCATGGCATCCTCACACCCCAATTGCGGTCGGCGATCTGACAACGGCCGCACCTTGGAGGCAACACGGGAGGCCGCCATGCGCAAGATGATCAGTTTGCTGATGGCCGCGGCGGTGCTGGCCATCGGCACGGCAACCGCGCAGCCCATCAAGCCCGGAACACCGAGCATTCTGCGCTGGACGCTCGAGCAGCAGACCGAGTGGTACCCCGCGATCGAGACGGTCTACCCGACCGCCACCGTCAGGCGCGGCGACACCGTGCGGCCGTTGCCCAAGGGCGACAGCGCCGTCCTCGACAAGCTGACCTGGAGCCACGCCGACAGGAGCTGGACGGTCGACGACTACATGAAGGCGTACAATGTCTCGGGCGTGATGGTCGTGAAGGACGGCAAGGTGATGCTCGAGCGCTACGGGCTTGGCCGCAAACCCGAGGACCGCTGGATCTCCTTCTCGGTCACCAAGTCGATCACCTCGACCTTGGTCGGCGCCGCCATCAAGGACGGCAAGATCAAATCGGTCGACGATCAGGTGACGTCCTATATTCCCGAACTCAAGGGCTCGGCCTATGACGGCGTCAGCATCCGCAACCTCCTCACCATGAGCTCGGGCGTGAAGTGGAACGAGGATTACACCGATCCCAACTCCGACGTCGCCCGATCCGGCGCCAGCTTCGTGGAGCCCGGCGTCAACCCGATCGTGAGCTACATGAAGGCCCTGCCGCGGGCCCATGAGCCGGGCACGAAGTTCACCTACAACACCGGCGAAACCGACCTTGTCGGCATCCTGGTCTCCAACGCCGTCGGCAAGACGCTGTCGCAGTACGCCTCTGAAAAGCTGTGGCAGGCCTATGGCATGGAGCGCGACGCGACCTGGGTGGTCGACAGGGCGGGCCACGAGCGCGGCGGCTGCTGCATGTCCATGACGGTGGGCGACTATGCGCGCATCGGCCAGTTCATGCTCGACGGCGGGGTGGCCCGCGGCCAGCAGGTCCTGCCCGACGGCTGGATCCAGCAGGCAACGACGGCGCAGATCTTCAACGGCGCGCCGCCGGCAGGCTATGGCTATTTCTGGTGGCTCGGCCAGGGCGGCGCCTATCAGGCATCCGGCATCTTCGGCCAGTCGATCAGCATCGTCCCCGACGAACGCCTGGTGATCGTCGTCAACTCGGCCTGGCCCTCGGCCACTGGGCGCGAGCTGTTCGTCGCGCGCTCAGCCTTCCTCAATGCCGTTCGGACGGCGGCGAAAGGCATCTGACGAATCAGGTCATGTCCTTCCGGACGCGCGCGGTCCGGAAGACTCCGAAAGCTCATGTGTACTTGCGCACGTCGTCGATCACCTTGCCGTCGTTGGGCAGGCTGCCCGGCTTGGCGAACTCGACCTTGCCGCCCACCTTGCAGACGGTGCGGATGGTGCCTTCCATCGCCTTCTCGAGATCGGCGGACGGTGACGGCGCCTCGACCTTGAGCGTCATCGTGTCGGCCTGGTTGACCCAGTCGATGACCAGGCGCAGGCGGCCCAACCCGGGATGCTTCTTGGCGATCTCGGCGATTTGCTCGGGATCGACGAACATGCCGCGCACCTTGGTGCGCTGGTCGGCGCGACCCATCCAGCCTTTGATGCGCATGTTGGTGCGCCCGCACGGGCTCGGACCCGAGAGCACTGCCGACATGTCGCCGGTGCCGAAGCGCACCAGCGGATAGGCGCGGTTGAGGGTCGTCACCACGACCTCGCCGACGTCGCCCTCGGGCACGGGATCGCCGGTGCCGGGGCGCACGATCTCGACGATCACGCCCTCGTCGACCGTCATGCCCTGGATCGATTCCGATTCGTAGGCGATCGTGCCGAGGTCGGCCGTGCCGTAGCTCTGCAGGCAGGTCATGCCCTTGTCGATGAACATCTGACGCAGCGACGGCGGCAGCGCCTCGGCGCCGACGAAGGCGTGCTTCAGCGAGGAGATGTCCTTGCCGAGCTCGGCCGCCTTCTCGATCAGGATCTTCAGGAACGAGGGCGTGCCGACGTAGCAGTCGGGCCGGATGCCGGCGATGGCGTCGAGCTGCAGCTCGGTGTTGCCGACACCGCCCGGCACGACGGCGCAGCCCAGCGCGCGCAGCGCCGATTCCATCATGAGGCCGGCAGGGGTCAGGTGATAGGAGAAGGTGTTGTAGACGACGTGGCCCGGCCGGAAGCCCGCGGCATGCATGGCCCGCGCACCGCGGAAATAGTCGGGCTCGTCGGTGTCGATCTCGAAGATCGGCCCGGGCGACATGAAGATATGGCGCGCCTTGCTGAGCGGCACCGCGATCAGCCCGCCCATCGGTGGGTTCTTCTTCTGCACCT
>DATGZZ010000440.1:0-9844 GCA_035296945.1 Reyranella sp. | reverse complement strand
TTCCCTATCGCGGCGCCTTGCTGAGCCCCGCCGACCGAAAGGCGCTGGATGACGGTCGCGGCGAGGATCTCTCAAAGCGCGCCCTGGCACAGGCCTTCGGCTTCGGCAGTCCGGTCGACGCGACGTTGCTTGCCGCCGATCCGTTTCTGCTGCTGCCGGCGTTCCTCACGTCGTTGCCGAACCCGTTGGGACGCCTCGCCCTCGACGACGGCATGCTGACCGTCGTGGATGGGGCGACGACCTGGGTGGTCGTGCCGATGACCCTTCGCCATGATCCCTTCGACCTCGACGTCCAGGAAAAGCTGGTCACCGCGATCGACAACGCGGTCGACGCGATCACAAGGCAGATGCCGGACGTGAAAGTACTGCGGGCCGGTGCCATCTTCTTCGCCGACCACGGCGCGCGAACGGCGATCGACGAGGTGACGATGCTGACGATCATCGAGATCGCCGGCACCATTCTGCTGATCGTCGGCGTCTTTCGCCGCCTGTCGCCGTTGCTGCTCAATCTGCTGGCGCTGGGCGTCGGCATCGCCGTTGCCTTCGCTGGCACCTTTCTGATCTTCGGGGAGATCCACGTCGCCGCCCTGCTGTTCGGCACGAGCCTGATCGGCGTGGCGGTCGACTACGGCCTGCACTACTGCACCACGGCATTCGGCACCGCGGCTGTCACCAGTCGACAGCGGCTCGCCTTCGTCATGCCCGCCATCACCCTGGGGCTCGCCACCACGCTGGTCGGTTACGCGGCGCTGGCAGCGGCGCCGTTTCCCGGCCTCAAGCAGATCGCGGTGTTCGCCATCATCGGCCTGGTCGGCGCCTTCGCCACGGTGACGCTGTGGTTCCCGCTGCTCGATCGCCTCGCGCCGCTAAAGCATGGCGCGCCCCTGCTGGCCATTGCCGCGCTGCCCTGGACGTTCTGGACGGCGCCGGGCAATCGCATCGGACGGGGGCTGCTCGTCGCCTGTTGCCTTGCCGTGCTCGGCTTCGGCCTTGCGCGCTATCACGTCGACGACGATGTCCGCCGCCTGCAGGCCCTGTCGCCGACGCTGCTCAGCCAGCAGGACGAGATCAAGCGCCTCATCGGCGCGACGACCGAAGCCCAGCACCTGCTCGTGGTAGCGCCGGACGACGAGGCCGCGTTGCAACGCGAGGAAGCGCTCATCCCGATCCTCGACCGGCTGGCGTCAGAGCGCGCCATCGCCGGATACCAGATATCGGCGGCCTTCGTGCCGTCGCTCTCCCGCCAGTCGGCCGACCGGGCGCTCATCAGGAGCCGTCTCGTCGAGCCTTTGCAGGCGCGGCATGTCGCCCAGCTCGGGCTGGCGGCAGCGCCGGCCGTCGACAGCCGAGCGCCGGCCCTGAGCGTCGCCGGTGCCGTGGCGGCGCGCGCGGTGCCCTTGCTGCCCGATCTTATCGCGGCACCGGGCGTCCACGTCGTTGCACTTCAGGGCCTGGCACGGCCGGATCTGGTGAAGGCAGCGGTGTCGGGGCAACCCGGCGTTCGCTTCGTCGACCCGACGGCGGATTTCAGCAACCTGCTCGCCGCCTATCGCAGCCGGGCCATCATCCTCACCGTCATTTCCGTGGCGCTGGTCAGCGGCCTGCTGGCCTGGCGCTATGGGATGCGGGGCGCGTTCTGGACCATGCTGCCGCCCGTCACCGCCGCACTCCTCGTCCCGGCGATGATCTCGCTCGGCGGCGAGCCCTTCACCTTCTTCCACGCCATGGGGCTGATCCTTGTGGTGGCGATTGGCGTCGATTACACGATCTTCTGCGCCGAGACGCCCGAGGGTCATCATTCCGTTACAATGCTTGCGATTCTCATGGCGACGCTCACGACATTGCTGTCGTTCGGCCTGCTCGGCGTCAGCAGCGCCCTTGCCGTACGGGCCTTCGGCTTCACCATGTTGATCGGGATCACCGCCGCCTACCTTCTTGCTCCCCTCGCCTGGCGCGCCTCCACGCGGGTGCCGTTCAAATGATCGCATGGTGCCTGCGTCGGTCGGTGGTCAGCGGCCTCGCCCTGATGGCGATGGCCGCCTGCACGTCGGTGCCGCCGGAGGCGGCGAGTTCGGCAGTGCCGGCGCCGAAGGCCTTCCTCGAACGCCTGCGCCCGGCGGATCTCGGCCGCGAGTTCGAGGCCGTCCAGCTGGTCTCGGTGAGCCGCGACGACAAGGTTATTGTTGCTGAGGTGCGGCTCAGTGTCAGGAAGGACCGCCTGATGTTCGTCGCGCAGGACATGCTCGGACAACGCCTCATGACAGTCACGTGGACCGGCAACGGAGGAGTCGTCGAGGAGCGCTCGCCCAATCTGCCCGCCCTCGTGTCGCCGGCCGGGATGCTGGCCGATCTCGTGGCGATCTGCGGGCCGGAAGAGGCGGTGCGGCGGGCGCTCGAGCAGACCGGCTCGCAGCTGGTCACGGACCCGGGGGGACGGGTCATCTTGCGCGACGGCAAGGAGACCTTGCGCGCAACCTTGGGTTGGCAACCGGGGGCGCGCTGGACCGGGCGATTGATGTATCGCAATGTGCGCGCAGGGTATTCGGTTGAGGTTCAATCGGTGGAGCAATCATGACCGCGCGCCGGCCTCTGGGCCTTGCCGCCATGGGGCTCGTCACACCGCTGGGCTCTGGCCAGGCTGAGGTCGCTCGCGCCCTGTTCCAGGGCACCAACCGTGGCCTGGTTGCACGCGACGACCTGTTGCCCGGCCGGACCGTGCGGGTCGGCGAGGTGTCGGCCGAGCTGCCGCCCTCGCCGCCGTCCGCCGCGGCCTACGACTGCCGCAACAACCGACTGATGCTAGCGGCCATCGAGCAAATCCGTCCCGCCATCGAGGAGGCGATCGATCGCCATGGTTGCTCGCGGATCGGCGTGGTACTCGGCACCAGCACGTCGGGCATCGATGAACACGAAAAGGCCCGGGCGTATCGCGCGCGCACCGGCGAATGGCCGACCGGCACCGACTATCGCCAGTGGGAAATCGGGTCGCTGTCGGACTTTGCCGCGCTGGTGCTTGGCGTCACGGGACCGGCCTACACGATTGCCACGGCCTGTTCGGCCAGCGCCAAGGTGTTCGCGTCCGGTCGACGCCTGATCGAGGCCGGACTCTGCGATGCCGTCGTTGTCGGTGGCGCCGATACGCTGGCCGGCATGACGGTGGCGGGCTTCTCGTCGCTCGAAGCCATGTCGCGCGGACTGTGCAATCCGTTCAGCCGCAACCGCGATGGGATCAACATCGGTGAAGGGGCCGCTGCCTTCCTGATGGTGCGCGACGAAACCGCCGTGAACCTGCTGGGCACCGGCGAATGCTCGGACGCCCACCACATCAGCGCGCCCGAACCGGACGGCAAGGGCGCCCATCAGGCGATGCGCCTCGCGCTCGACGACGCCGGCCTGCGTCCCGACGAGGTGGCCTACATCAACCTGCACGGCACCGGCACGCCGCTCAACGATTCGATGGAAGCCAAGGCGGTTGCCGCGCTGTTCGGCACGGCCACGCCGTGCAGCTCGACCAAGGCGATGATCGGCCATGCGCTGGGCGCCGCCGGTGCCTGCGAAGCGGCGTTCCTCTGGCTGACGCTGCATCCGACCTTCAATCCCGACCATCGCCTGCCACCTCATCTGTGGGATGGCGTGGGCGATCCCGAAATACCGGCGATCCGGCTGGTCGACCCGGGGGCACGCTTCGAAGGGCGCAGCGGGCGCATCGCGATGCTCAGCAACTCCTTCGCCTTTGGCGGCAACAATGTCGCCCTGGCATTTGGCGGCGAGGCGCGGTCGTGACGCTGGCGCTACATCCGGTCGAGAGCATCGTGCCGCAACGGCCGCCCATGGTGCTGATCGACGAGGTGGTGGCCCGGCAGGCCGACGCGATCACCGTCGGTGTGACGGTGCGGCCGACTGCCCTGTTCTTCCAAGCCGATCGGGGCATGCCCTCGCATGTCGCCCTCGAGTGGATGGCGCAGGCCTGCGCGGCCTTCGCCGGAAGCGAGGCGATCGATGGCGACCGTCCGGTCAAAGTCGGCTTTTTTCTCGGCACGCGCGACTTTCACGCCAATCGCGGGTGGTTTGCCGCCGGCGAGCGCCTGTACGTCCGGGCCCGCCTTGCGTACCGTGACGACGAGATGGCCAATTTCGACTGCGAGGTGACGGACCCGTCCGGCACCCGGTCACTGGCAAAGGCCAGCCTCAACGTCTACCAACCGCACGACGTCACCAAGCTGATCAGCAGCCCGGCCAATTCATGACCCGCACGGTCCTCGTCACCGGCGCCAGCAAGGGCATCGGCCGCGCCATTGCCCGGCGCCTGGCGCATGACGGCTTCCACATCGTCGTCCACTACGGTGCCGACAAGGCCGGGGCAGAGGCCACGCTTGCCGACATCGCGGCCGCCGGCGGAGATGGTCGCGTGATCGGTTTCGACATCGCCGATCGGCCGGGTTGCGCGCAGGCGATTATCGCCGACATCGAGGCGAACGGGCCCTACTACGGGGTCGTTCTCAATGCCGGCATCGCCCGCGACAACGCCTTTCCGGCAATGCCGGGCGAGGAGTGGGATGCTGTTCTGCGGACCAACCTCGACGGCTTCTACAATGTGCTGCAGCCCGCCATCATGCCCATGGTCTCGGCGCGTCTCGGCGGCCGCATCGTAACGCTATCCTCCCTGGCGGGCATCGCCGGCAATCGTGGCCAGACGAACTACAGCGCCGCCAAGGCCGGCATCATCGGCGCCACCAAGGCGCTGGCGATCGAGCTGGCGAAGCGCAATATTACGGTGAACTGCGTCGCCCCAGGCTTGATCGAAACTGCCATGATCGCAGACGTGCCGTTGGACGAAGCCCTCAAGATGATCCCAATGCGCCGCGCCGGCCGGCCCGACGAGGTCGCCGCCGCCGTGTCCTTCCTGTGCTCCGACGACGCCAGCTATGTGACGCGTCAGGTCATCTCCGTGAACGGAGGCATGCTGTGACGCGCCGCGTGGTGGTCACCGGCATGGGCGGCGTGACGGCGCTGGGCAACGACTGGCAGTCGATCCGGCCGCATCTCGAGGCTGGGCGGACGGCCATCCGTCACATGCCCGATTGGCAGCGCTATGACGGCGTGAACACGCGGCTGGCCGCGCCGGTCCCCGATCGTGTGACGGCCGACCGCTACCCGCGCAAGAAGACGCGAACCATGGGTGCCGTCGCCCTGATGGCCGTGGACGCCACCGAGCGCGCCCTGACCGATGCCGGGTTGCTCGGTCAGCCGTTGCTGCAGTCGGGCGCGGTGGGCGTATCCTACGGCTCCTCCTTCGGCACGCCGATGGCCGTCCAGGGCTTCGCCGAGCTGCAGACCCAGGGCAGTTCGCGGGCCCTGACGGCGACCAGCTACATCCAGATGATGAGCCACACCGCGCCGGTGAACATCGGCCTGTTCTTCGGCCTGACCGGGCGGGTCATCACAACGTCGAGCGCCTGCACCTCGGGCAGCCAGGGCATCGGATACGCCTTCGAGGCCATTCGCCAGGGCAAGGCCGACGTCATGGTCGCGGGTGGCGCCGAAGAGCTCGACGTGACCATGGCCGCCGTGTTCGACACCTTGTTCGCGACCTCGACGCGGAACGATCGGCCGGAGACGACACCGCGTCCCTTCGATCGCGACCGTGACGGCCTGGTCATCGGCGAAGGGGCGGGAACGCTGATCCTCGAGGAGCGCGAGCACGCCCTGGCACGGCGGGCGCGCATCCACAGCGAGATCGTCGGCTTCGCCACCAACTCCGACGGCAGCCATGTCACCCAGCCGCGCATGGAAACCATGGCGACCGCGATGAGAATGGCGCTGGATGACGCGAACCTTGCGGCCGATGCCGTCGGTTTCGTCAACGGCCACGGCACCGCCACCGAGTGGGGCGACATCGCCGAATCGCAGGCGACCCAGTCGGTGTTCAGCGCCGGCAAGCCGATCCATTCCCTGAAGGGGTATTTCGGCCATACACTGGGTGCCTGCGGCGCCATCGAGGCCTGGCTCGGCATCGAGATGATGCGCGACGGCTGCTTCGCGGCGAATGCCAACCTCGACGTCGTCGACGAGCGTTGCGCGCCGCTCGACTACATCATGGGCAAGCCGCGTGTCCTCGACGTCGAATATCTGATGTCGAACAATTTTGCCTTCGGCGGCATCAACACGTCGCTCATTTTCCGTCGCGCCTGACGGCCATACCTCAAGGAGTTCCGCTTCGTGCAGCTTCAGCTCAAGACCTGGCAATTCGTCGACGACTATCTCAAGAGCAAGACCGGCATCATGATCCCGATCGGCTCGACCGAGCAGCATGGCCCGACCGGCCTGATCGGCACCGACGCGCTCACCGCCGAGATGATCGCCCGCGGCGCCGGCGAGAAGGTGGGCGCGCTGGTGGCGCCGACCATTTCCGTCGGTATGGCGCAGCATCACCTGGCCTTCGCGGGCTCGGTGACGCTCAGGCCGACGACCCTGATCGCCGTCGTGCGCGACACCGTGGTGTCGCTGGCGCGGCACGGCTTCACGCGCTTCTTCTTCGTCAACGGCCATGGCGGCAACATCGCCACCGTGACGGCGGCCTTCTCCGAGATCTATTCCGAGCGCTCGATGGAACGCATGTCCAACCAGCCCTCCATCAAGTGCGCGTTGCGCAACTGGTGGGACGGGCCGGGCATCCGCGCGCTGCAGAAGGAGCTCTATCCCAGCGGCGAAGGCAGCCATGCCACCGCCTCGGAGGTCGCGCTCACCTGGTACAAATATCCCGAGACGATGCAGCGGAAGGAGATGGAGCCCAAGATCGCGCCCAACGGCTCCTTCGCCGACGCCGAGGACTATCGTCGCGTCTTCCCGGACGGCCGCATCGGCTCGGATCCCAACCAGGCGACGCCCGAGCACGGCAAGCGCTTCTACGACACCGCCGTCGAGGAGGTGGCGCGCGACTACGAGAAGTGGGTGGTGAGGTAGGCTGGCGCCTCTTGCCGGACCGCGGGCCTCCAGGCCCGCATCATGATTCATGAGCGGGCCTGGAGGCCCGCGGTCCGGCAAGAGATCAGCGGCGCACGCGCTCGCGATGAATGATGTAGAGGCCTGACGCCACGATGACGGCGATGCCGGCCATCGCCAGGGCGTCGGGCACCTCGCCCCATACGACGTAGCCGATGGCCAGCGCCCACAGGATCGAGGCGTAGCGGAAGGCGCCGATCACCGAGAACTCGCCGCGCGAGCGCAGCGCAATGACCACGAACTGGTAGCCCATCGCCAGCAGGAGTGACGAGCCCAGCATGAAGCCGATGGCGCGGCTGCTCATCGGCTGCCAGCCCTCGGCCACAGCCCAGCCGCAGCCGGCCACCGCCACCACCAGCGCCGAGGTGAAGGACACGACCAGCGTCGGCACGCCAACCGGCAGGAAGCGCACCAGGATATCGCGGAAGCAACCAATCACCGTGCCCAGCAGGGCGAGCCAGGTCCAGGCGTTGAGGTCGCCGGGATGCGGCTGGATCACCATCAGCACGCCCACGAAGCCCACGATGACCGCGCTCCAGCGCCGCCAACGCACGTCCTCCTTCAGGATCAGCACGGCGAGCACGGTGAGGATGACCGGCGTGGAGAGGTTGACCGCGGTGGCGATGGCGAAGGGGATCTGGAACAGCGCGATCAGGTAGAAGATGGCCGAGCCTGCCTCGAGCACGCCGCGGAGGACGATGCGCGGATGCGCCGACCAGCGCAGTTGGCGCCAGGTACCGGTGACCAGCAGCGCCAATGCACACCACAGCGTCGCGAAAACACCGCGCACGCCGATCGCCTGGACCGCCGGCACGCTCTCGGCGGCGAGCTTGATCAGCGCATCGTTGAAGATGAAGACCACGACCGCCGCCGACATCGCGAGGATGCCGCGGGTGTTGTCGACCACCTACTTGCCGCTGGCCATCTTCAGCAGGAGCTTCCAATGCTCGTCGCTGACCGGCGACACCGAAAGCCGCGACTGGCGCACCAGCTTCATCTCCTTGAATTTCGGGTCGGCCTTGATCTCCGCCAGCGTCACCTTCTTCTTCACCGGCTCGACGGCCTTGAAGTCGACGGTGACGGACTTGCCGTCCTTGTCGGTCGAGTCGGGATAGGCGGTCTTGACGACCTCGGCGATGCCGACGATCTCCTTGCCCTCGCCCGAATGGTAGAAGAAGGCGCGGTCGCCCGTCTTCATGGCCTTGAGATTGATCTGGGCCTGGAAGTTGCGCACGCCGGTCCACGAGGTCTTCTTGTCCTTGACCAGCTGGTCCCACGAATAGGCCGACGGCTCGGACTTGATGAGCCAATACGCCATGTCACGCTCCTCCGACGTTCATTTTCCCTCGCGCCGCAGCGGGCGCGCCATCAGGGCGCGGATCGCCTCGTCGAGGTCGGCGCCGCCATGCAGGATAGCATCGACGGCGGCACAAATCGGCATCTCGATTTTGTATCGCGCTGCCCGCGCCAGCACCGCCGGCGCCGTCGCCTCGCCTTCGACGACCTGGCGGCGGCCGGCCATGTAGTCGGCGAGCCTGGTGCCCTTGCCCAGCGCCAGCCCCAGGGAACGGTTGCGCGAGAGGGGGCCGTGGCAGGTCAGCACCAGATCGCCGAGCCCGCTCAAGCCCGTCAGCGTCTCGAGCTTCGCGCCCATCGCCTGCCCGAGGCGTGCCATCTCGGCGAAGCCGCGCGTGATCAGCGCGGCTGCCGCGTTGTGGCCGAGGCCTCGGCCCTCGACGACGCCGGCGGCGATGGCGAGCACGTTCTTCACCGCGCCGCCCAGCGCCACGCCTAAGACGTCGTCGGTCCAGTATGGCCGGAAGGCGCCGGCCGCCAGGGCGCTGGCCAAGGTCTCACCCAGCGCGTGATCGGCGGTGGCGATGCTGACCGCCGTCGGCAGACCGCGGATCGTCTCCTCGGCGAAGCTCGGCCCCGACAGCATGGCGATCGGCCGGCCGGGCAGGACTTCGGCCAGCACTTCGGGCATCAAAAGCCCGCTCGAGGCTTCAATGCCCTTGGCGCAGATGACGACGGGCGCCACACCGGCAAGCCGTGCCGCCAGCTCGCGCACGGCCTGCGCCGGACAGACCAGCAGGATGGCGTCGCAGGTGGCGAGGTCGGCAAGATCCGCTGCCGCCTCGATGCCGCCATCGAGCGGAAAGTCCGGGAGATAGACCGGATTGCTGCGATCACGCGCGATCGCGGCGGAAACCGACGGATCGCGCGACCACAAAGTGACGCGTCGGCCGGCGCGGCGCGCCAGGCAGGCGAGTGCGGTGCCCCAGGCACCGCCGCCGACGACACCGATGTGACCCATGTCGCTCATGGGGGCGCGCTCACAGGCTGAGATTGAAGGCGATGGAGATGCGTTCGACGCTGCCGCGATAGGGCCGCACCTGATGCAGCAGCCACGCCGGGAACATCACAAGGCGGCCCGTCCGGGGATGCACGACCTCGTTGGCGCCGACCGACAGGCCGCCCGGCAGGGCGAAGGCGAGCTGCGGGGCGTACATCGCCGGGCCCGGCCCGCGCGGGTCCATGAATTCCAGCTCGCCGCCCAGCGACGGATCGGCGGCGATGCCGCCGTCGTCGACGTAGTAGACGCCCGACCAGAAGCTGCCGGGATGGGAATGAAACTCGTTGCCGTGGCCCGACTTGTTGATGTTGGCCCACATGTTGGCGCGCCAGGTCACGGAAGCGGGCTTGCCCCCGCGGTCGGTCGTGTAGCGGTTGGCGAGGTTGCGGCCGATGGCCAAAAGCTTGATCGCCGAGGCGCCGCCCCAGCGATCCATGTCCCAGGTCGACTGCCAGCCGCCCAGGTTGGAATGCTGCGTGCCGGGAT
>DATGZZ010000439.1:0-6964 GCA_035296945.1 Reyranella sp. | reverse complement strand
AGCCCGGCCTGTGGGCCTGCACGGCGTTTGGCGGCCATGGCGTCGCCCAGACGGCGGCCGGCCGCGACGGCGTCGGCGCCGGCCGCCGTCTGGGCGACGCCATGGCCGCCAAACGCCGTGCAGGCCCACAGGCCGGGCTCGATCTCGCCGACCTGGGGCATCTTGTGCAGGGCGTAACCCATGATGCCGGGCCAGGCGTATTCGATCGCGATGTCGCCGAGCTGCGGGTACACCGAGAGGATGTCGCCCTGCATCATGGCGCGCAGCCTCCGCGGCTCGCGCGGGTCGGTGGTGATGCGGCCGCCCCACAGCAGGCGATCGTCGTCGACGATGCGGTAGTAGTCGCCGGCGCGGCGCGTGTCGCCGATGGCGCCGCGCCAGCGGATGGCCTCGCCGAGCCGCGGGCCGAGCTTGCCGGTCACCGCGACATAGGTCGCGACCGGCAGGAGCGCGGCGCCGAGGCGATGGATGCGGCCGAGATCGGCGTTGCCCGCCAGCACGACATGGCGCGCCGTGAGCTCGCCCATGGCCGTCCTGAGCTGCCACTGCGTGCCGCGGCGCTCGAGGGAGCGCGCCTCGGTGGCTTCGTGCACCTGCACGCCGCGGCGCTCGGCGTCGGCCGCCAGCGCCAGCGCAAGGTTGAGCGGATGGATCTGGAAGCCCTGCGCATCGTGCAGCCCCTGGAAGTAACGCTGGGTGATGAGCAGGGCGCGCACCTGGTCGGTCTCCCAGGGCTCGAACGTGGCGCCGAGCTTTTTGGCCAGCACACGCGACCGCTCGGCGAAGTCCGGCCCCTGGTCGGTGCGCGAGACCGAGAGGCGGCCCCAGCCCATCAGGATGTCGGGTCGTCCCATCTCCTTCAGCGACGCGCGCACGATCTCCACGCCGCGCTGCGACTGGGCGTAGAGCTGGCGGGCATGGTCCTCGCCTAGGCGCTCGATCAGGGCGCCCGTGCGGAGCGCGAAACCCGGCCCGACGAAGCCGCCGTTGCGGCCGGAGGCGCCCCAGCCGATGCGCTGCCGCTCGACCAGCACGACCTTCTGGCCGCGCATGGCCAGCAGGCGCGCCGTGTGCAGGCCGGCGAAGCCTCCGCCCACGATCGCAACGTCTGCCGCGACCCGGCCGTTCAGCCCAGGTCGCCCAGGAGTGGCATCTCGCGTGGCGGCATACCAGCTTGCGGGATAGTCGATGTCGGCCATTGTGCGCTAAGGATGGCACGACGTTGGGTCGGGAGGAACGATGTCGCTCGATTTCGATGCGGTGGTCATCGGCGCCGGCTTCGGCGGCATGTACATGCTGCACCGGCTGCGGCTGAAAGGCTTCAAGGTGCGGGTGTTCGAGGCCGGCAAGGGCGTCGGCGGCACTTGGTACTGGAACCGCTATCCCGGCGCGCGCTGCGATGTCGAGAGTGTGCAGTATTCCTACCAGTTCTCGCCCGAGCTGCAGCAGGAATGGGAGTGGACCGAGCGCTACGCTACCCAGCCCGAGATCCTGCGCTACGCCAACCACGTCGCCGACCGTTTCGACCTGCGCCGCGACATCAAGTTCGAGACCCGCGTCACCAAGGCCACCTTCGACGAGGATGGGCACGCCTGGATCGTCGAGACGGATCAAGGCGATCGCGTCGTCGCACGCTTCGTCGTCACGGCGCTGGGCTGTCTCTCCTCGCCCAACACGCCCAAGATTCCCGGCCTGACGGACTTCAAAGGCCCGACCTATCACACCGGCAACTGGCCGCATGAGGGTGTCGACTTCACGGCCAAGACGGTGGGCGTGATCGGCACCGGCTCGTCGGCGATCCAGTCGATCCCGATGATCGCAAAGCAGGCCAAGCACGTAACGGTGTTCCAGCGCACGCCCAACTACACCGTGCCGGCGCACAACGCGCCGCTCGATCCCGACTATGTGCGCGAGGTCAAAGCCAACTATCCGGCGATGCGCAAGCGCGCCAAGGCGACGCCGCCCGGCATCGACTTCGAGATCAACATGGCCTCGGCCATCGCGACGCCCGACGCGGAGCGGCAGCGCGAATTCCAGGAGCGCTGGGACTATGGCGGCCTTGGCTTCATGGCCTCCTTCTCCGACCTGTTGCTGAACGACAGCTCGAACAAGACGGCAGCGGAGTTCGTGCGCGCCAAGATCCGCGAGGTGGTGAAGGACCCCGAACTCGCCGACAGGCTCTCGCCGCGCAATGTCATCGGCTGCAAGCGGCTCTGCGTCGACACCGGCTACTGGGCGACCTTCAATCAGCCGCACGTCACCCTGGTCGATGTCGGTGATACGCCGATCGAGCGCATCACCGCCCATGGCCTGCGGGCCAACGGCAAGGACTACAGTTTCGACTGCCTGGTGCTGGCGACCGGCTTCGACGCCATGACCGGCGCCCTGCTTCGGATCGACATTCGCGGCCGCGACGGCCGCAGCCTTCAGGACAAGTGGACCGAGGGACCGAAGACCTATCTCGGCGTCGCCATGGCGGGCTTCCCGAACCTCTTCACCATCACCGGACCCGGCAGTCCGTCGGTGCTGACCAACATGCTGCCGTCGATCGAGCAGCACGTCGAGTGGATCGCCGACTGCCTCGAATACGTGCGCTCGCGCGGCGCTACCTTGATCGAGGCGACCAGCGACGCCGAGGAAGCGTGGGTCGGCCATGTCGGCGAGGCCGCCGGCGCCACGCTGCGCTCGTCGTGCAGCTCGTGGTACATCGGCGCCAACATCCCCGGCAAACCGCGGGTGTTCATGCCCTACATCGGCGGGTTTCCCGCCTACATCGAACGCTGCGAGGCCGTGGTGAAGGCTGGCTACGAGGGCTTCGCGGTCGTCTAGTCGGCGGCGACAGCCTCACCGTCGCTGCGCGGGTCGGCGCCGCCCAGGCGTTCGCCGCTCGCGGCATCGATGGTGATGCCGTGGGCATGGCCCGCTGTCTCGTTCCAGTCGCCCCAGCGGTCGAGCAGGTGGCCGCGACGCTCCAGCTCGGCGATGGTCTCGCTCGGAAAGCGCGCCTCGATGTGCAGCGTGTCGCGCGGCTCGAGCAGACCGAAGCGGCCGGACAGGAAACGCGGCATGTCGAGCGCCTGCTGGACGTCCAGCCCATGATCGATCAGGGCGCTGTAGACCTGCATGTGGATCTGCGGCTGGCCGTCTGCCCCCATGCAGCCCACGGCGGCCCATAGCTTGTCGCTGCGGAAGGCCAGCGAGGCGATCAGCGTGTGCAACGGCGTCTTGCCCGGCTCGAGTCGGTTGGGACTCTTCGGGTCGAGCGAGAAGTACGCCGACCGATTCTGCAACACCACGCCGGTGCGGCCGGCCACGACGGCCGCGCCGAAGCTGCCATAGAGCGAATAGATCAGCGACACCGCGTTGCCCGTCTTGTCGACCACCGCGATGTACACCGTGTCGCCGGTCAAGCTGCCGTAGGAGGGAATGCGATCCCACGGCAGGGCACGGTCGGGATCCATCAGCGCCCGCCGTTCCTCGGCATACTCCTTGGAGATCAGCCGCTCCATCGGCACGTCGGCAAAGCGCGGGTCGGCGAGATGCCGGTCGCGGTCGTGATAGGCGACCTGCTTGGCCTGCACCATGAAATGCACGGCGTCCGCTCCGAGGAACGGCTTTTTATGCAGCTCAAAGGGCTCCAGCAGGTTCAGCATCTTGATCACGGCGAAGCCTTGCGTCGGCGCCGGCGTCTCGTAGATCGTCACGTCGCGATAGCGGCCTTTGATCGGTTCGCCCCAGAGCGCCGACTGGGCTTTGAGGTCGTCAGCGGTGAAGAAGCCGTCGTTGGCGTCGGAGTAGCGCACCAGCTCGCGCGCCACCTCGCCGTCGTAGAAGCCGTACCAGCCGTCGCTGGCGATGGCCTCCAGCGTGCGCGCAAGATCCGGGTTCTTGAGGATCTTGTCGTCCCTGAGGAAGATCGCCGCCGCTTCCGGACTTCGTGCCAGATCATCGCGCGTCGCCGCGAGCCAATGAGCGAGGCGCGCCGTCATCGGAAAGCCGTCGCGCGCCAAGCCGACCGCGCTTTCCAGGCAGCGTTTCAGCGGCAGGCGGCCGTAAGCGGCATGCGCCATGCTCCAGCTTGCGACCGCGCCGGGAACCGTGAGCGTGCCGGGCAACGGACCGCGATAAGGCACTTCGTCGAGACCACGACGCTCGAAGGCCTCGATCGTGCCGCGCGAGGTCGCGCGGCCGCCGCCGTCGATGTAGCGCACGGCGTTGGCTTTAGCGTCGTAGATCAACCAGAAGGCATCGCCGCCCACGCCGGTCATGTGAGGATAGAGGACGGAAAGCGCGGCGGTGGTCGCGACGGCCGCATCGACGGCCGTGCCGCCATCCCGCAAAACCGCGGCACCTGCTTCGCTGGCAAGCGCGTGCGGACTGGTGACCATGCCGTTCGGCGAACGTGTTGCCGGACGGCCGGCGCTGAATTCGATCATGATGGTTTGGTGACTAACACAAACGCCCCAGCGTGAGGAGCGCACGACATGTGCGCTGCGCGCCCTCTCAGGGTGACCGAGGCGAGTTTGTAGCGGGACCGAATTTCTCTCATACAATTGACAGCATCGCGGCCGCTTCCTAATGGTTAACCCCAAGGTTAAGTGAAGGTTGCATCGATGCTGAAGACGCTTGCCATCATCGGCGTCGTGGTCGTTGTCGCGATCGGCGGCATCCTGCTCTATGCCGCAACCAAGCCCGATTCCTTCCGCGTCCAGCGCACCGTCCTCATCAGCGCGCCGCCAGACAAGGTCTTTCCGCTGATCAACGACATCAAGGCGTGGACTGTGTGGTCGCCCTACGAGAAGAAGGATCCGGCGATGAAGCGCGCGTACGGTGCTGTCACTGCTGGCAAAGGCGCGACCTATGCCTGGGAAGGCGACAAGAATGTCGGCCAGGGCAGCATGGAGATCGTCGAGAGCAGCCCGCACAAGATCGTGCTCAAGCTCGATTTCCTGAAACCCTTCGAGGCCCACAACATGGGCGAGTTCGTGCTGGAGCCCAAAGGCGACAGCACTTCGGTCACCTGGGCGATCTACGGACCCAGTCCCTATATGTCCAAGGTCGTTGGCACCTTCATGAACATCGACGACATGATCGGCCGCGATTTCGAGAAGGGCCTGGCCGATCTGAAGGTCGCCGCCGAGAAGAAGTAGTCATCCGTCAAAGGTCAGGAGTAGGCGATGCCTCGTGCACTGTGCGCGCTCGTTCTTTCGTTTGTGTTGTCCTCGTCGCTGATCGCCGTCGCACAGGCGCAAGGCACGCAGCCCAACGGCCTGCCGCCCGGCGTCTACATGGGCGAGGCGGACTACAAGCAGGCGCCGGCGGGATCCTATGCGCTCGATCCCGATCACGCCGCGGTGGTCGCCCGCGTCTCGCACCTGCGCTACTCGTGGAGCATCTTCCGCTTCGACAAGGTGAGCGGCACGCTGAAGTGGGATCCCGTCAACCCGGCCAATTCGTCGATCTCGGCGAAGGTCGAGACCGCGTCGATCACCTCCAACGTCAAGGGCTTCGCCCAGGACCTGGCCGGCAACAACTTCCTGAAGTCGGCGGCCTTTCCCGAGGCGACCTTCGTGTCGACCGCCTTCCGGCAGATGAGCACGCGGCGCGGCAAGGTCGACGGCCAGCTCACGCTGATGGGCAAGACCAAAGCAGTGACGTTCGACGTCGAGCTGGTGGGCGCTGGCAAGGGCTTTGCCGACCGCCCGCGCATCGGCGTCAGTGCCAGGGGCAGCATCAATCCGGTCGATTTCGGCCTGCCGCCGCTGTTCGGCGATGCGATCGAGATCGTCCTCGACGTCGAATTCCAGAAAGACGCATGACGCTCGCCGTCCGCCCGTCCGCCATGGAAGTCTTCGTGCGGCGCGAATTCGCGGCACCGCGCGAGGTCGTGTTCGCGGCGTGGACGGACGAGCGGCTGATCGGTCGCTGGTGGGCGGCGCGCACCTACACCACGCTCGCCTGCACCATGGATGTCCGGCCGGGTGGCGCCTGGAGCCGCCGTCTGATGGCGCCCGATGGCGGTCTGATCAGCGAGCATGGCGTCTATCGCGAGGTGGTGGCTCCCGAGCGCCTGGTGTTCACCTACTCAAGCGAAGGCGGTCGCATCGTCGATCGTGAGACGCTGGTGACGGTGACGTTCGCCGACCGCGACGGACGCACCGTGCTGACACTGCGCCATAGCGGGCTGCCGAGCGAGGAGGCGCGGGCCCTCCATGACGGCGGCTGGGCGCGCTGCCTGGACCGTTTCACGACCAGCATCCCGGAGAACTGAGGATGGGCACCTTGTCCGAGACGCGATTGGCGCGCTTGCACGATGCGCTGGCAGCCCACGTGTCGCCGAGCGGCGTGCCCGGCATCGTCGCCCTGGTGAGCCGCCGCGACGAGACGCATGTCGTGACCTTGGGCCACCAGTCGCTAGAAGGCGACGCGCCGATGCAGCGCGACACGATCTTCCGCATCGCCTCGATGACCAAGCCGGTGACGGCGGCTGCGGCGATGATCCTGGTCGAGCAGTGCAAGCTGCGCCTCGACGATTCCGTCGACGAACTGCTGCCCGAGTTCGCCAACCGCCGCGTGTTGAAAAGCCTCGAAAGCTCGATCGACGACACCGTGCCGGCACGGCGGCCGATCACGTTGCGCGATCTGCTCACCTTCACTTTCGGCCTGGGCGCGGTGATGGTCTGGCCGCCCCGGCATCCCATCCAGAAGGCGATGCAAGAGGCGGGCTTGGCGCCGGGTCCCAATCCAACGAGCGTTCCTGCTGACGAGTTCATGAAGCGGGCCGGCAGCCTGCCGCTGGCCTATCAGCCCGGCGAGCGCTGGCTCTATCACACTGGCTCGGATGTGCTGGGCGTGCTGATCGCACGCGCTTCCGGGCAGTCGCTCGGGGGCTTCATGCAGGATCACCTGTTCGGGCCGCTCGGCATGACGGACACCGGCTTCCAAGTGCCGGCCGACAAGGTCG
>DATGZZ010000438.1:0-2415 GCA_035296945.1 Reyranella sp. | reverse complement strand
CGCCGCATCATGACATCTATTCGATCGAGGACCTGGCGCAGCTCATCCACGACCTCAAGAACGTCAACCCGCGCGCGCGAGTGTCGGTGAAGCTGGTGTCGGAAGTCGGCGTCGGCACGGTC
Source organism: Reyranella sp. (assembly GCA_035296945.1). Lineage (GTDB taxonomy): Bacteria > Pseudomonadota > Alphaproteobacteria > Reyranellales > Reyranellaceae > Reyranella. The sequence continues at coordinate 2,293 of DATGZZ010000438.1, read as the reverse complement.
GCGGCGGGCGTCAGCAAGGCGCGCGCCGATCACGTGACGATCTCGGGCTTCGAGGGCGGCACCGGCGCCTCGCCGCTGACGTCGCTCACGCATGCCGGCTCGCCGTGGGAGATCGGCCTGGCGGAGACCCAGCAGACCTTGGTGCTGAACGGCTTGCGCGGGCGCATCGCCGTGCAGGTCGACGGCGGCCTGCGCACCGGCCGCGACGTCGCCATCGGCGCGCTTCTGGGCGCCGACGAATTCGGCTTCGCCACCGCACCGCTGATCGCCGCGGGCTGCATCATGATGCGCAAGTGCCATCTCAACACCTGCCCGGTCGGTGTCGCCACCCAGGATCCGGTGCTGCGCAAGCGCTTCACCGGACAGCCCGAGCACGTCATCAACTACTTCTTCTTCGTGGCCGAAGAGCTGCGCGAGATCATGGCGCAGCTGGGCTTCCGCACGCTGGGCGAGATGATCGGCCGGGTCGACCGCCTCGACATGAAGCGCGCCGTCGATCACTGGAAGGCAGGCGGCGTCGATCTCTCAAAGCTGCTGTATGTCGCGCCGGCCAAGGAAGGCGTGGCGATCTGGAACTGCGAGAGCCAGAATCACGGGCTCGACAAGGCGCTCGACCACAAGCTGATCGAGGCGGCCCAGCCGGCGCTCGAGAGTGCCGAGCCGGTGCTGATCCAGCAGACCATCACCAACGTCAACCGCACCGTCGGCGCCATGCTGTCGGGCGAGGTCGCCCAGCGCTACGGCCATGCCGGCCTGCCGGAGGATACGATCTCGGTGCGGCTTGCCGGCACCGCGGGCCAGAGCTTCGGCGCCTTCCTGGCGCACGGCGTATCGCTGGAGCTGACGGGCGACGCCAACGACTATGTCGGCAAGGGCCTGTCGGGCGGCCGCGTCGTCGTGCGTCAGCCCAGGGGCTGCACGCGCGATCCGCTGCAGAACATCATCGTCGGCAACACCGTGCTGTACGGTGCGATCGGCGGCGAGGCCTTTTTCGAGGGCGTCGCGGGCGAGCGCTTCGCCGTGCGCAACTCCGGCGCGGTGTCGGTCGTCGAGGGCACGGGCGATCACGGTTGCGAATACATGACGGGCGGCGTCGTGGTCGTGCTGGGCGACACCGGCCGCAACTTCGCGGCCGGCATGTCGGGCGGCATCGCCTACGTCTACGATCCCAAAGCGCGCTTCGGCGAGCTCTGCAACATGTCGATGGTCGAGCTCGAGCCGGTGGGCGTGGCGTCCGCCGACAAGGATGCGCCGGGCCGGCCGCACCAGCGGGCCATGAGCGCCGACGACAACGGCATGGGCGACGTGCTGGGCTTCGACGCCGAGCGCCTGCGCATCCTGGTCGAGCGCCATCACCTGCACACCGGCAGCGCGCGGGCCCGCGCCCTGCTGGAAGACTGGGACGAGGCGCTCAAAAGCTTCATCAAGGTGATGCCCAAGGACTACAAGCGGGCGCTGGTGCAGGCGCGCGAACGCGCGGCGGCAAAAGCGGTCGCTGCCGAATAACAAGACTGTCACCCCGAGCGAAGCGAGGGGCCTTTTGGCAACAGGAAAGGTCCCTCGCTACGCTCGGGATGACATCAGGTGTGAGGGGAGAGTTAGAGCCAATGGGCCAGCCCACCGGCTTCCTGGAGATCGAGCGCAAGGATCGGCCCTACGAGAAGGTCGAGGCCCGGCTAAAACATTGGCGCGAGTTCGTGCTGCCGCTGCCGCCCGCCGAAGTCTCCAAGCAGGGTGCGCGCTGCATGGATTGCGGCATTCCGTTCTGTCACAACGGCTGCCCGGTCAATAACCTGATCCCCGACTGGAACGAGCTGGTGCGGCGCGACCGCTGGCAGGACGCGCTGGAGGTCCTGCACTCGACCAACAACTTCCCCGAATTTACCGGCCGCATCTGCCCCGCGCCCTGCGAGGCCTCGTGCACGCTGAACATCGACGACAATCCGGTGACCATCAAATCGATCGAATGCTCGATCGTCGATCGCGGCTGGGACGAGGGCTGGATCGCCCCGCTGGTGGCCGCGAAGAAGACCGGCAAGCGCATCGCCGTCGTGGGCTCGGGGCCGGCCGGCATGGCCTGCGCCCAGCAGCTCGCGCGCGCCGGCCATGCGGTGACCCTGTTCGAGAAGGCCGACCGCATCGGCGGCCTGCTGCGCTACGGCATCCCGGACTTCAAGATGCACAAGCGCCTCCTCGACCGTCGCCTCGAACAGATGCAGGCCGAAGGAGTGGAGTTCCGCACGAGCGCGGACGTCGGCGGCACTGTCACGGGCGAGCAGCTCGGCAAGGACTT
>DATGZZ010000437.1:0-2723 GCA_035296945.1 Reyranella sp. | reverse complement strand
GACCATAATTCCGCGGGACGCTTCGTCGTCCTGCAAACGGTGCTGGACAAGAAAGTCGGCGTGGCCGACATCGTTGAGGTGAAATAACCCGGGGTCCGGCTCAAGTCCGTCCCCCGGACACCGAGGGGACGGACGGCATATGCAGATCGGTGTCATTGGCCTCGGACGGATGGGCGGCAACATCGTGCGTCGGCTGACGCGCGCGGGGCACTCCTGCGTGGTCTACGACGCCAATCCCGCCCCCGGTGCGGCGCTGGCCAAGGAAGGCGCCACGGCGGCTGGATCCGTGGCCGCCCTGGTCGAGGCCCTGCCGGCGCCGAAGACCGTCTGGGTGATGCTGCCGGCGGGCAAGATCACCGAGGACACGGTCAAGCAGCTCGCCGGCCTGATGACGTCGGGCGACGTCATCATCGACGGCGGCAACACGATGTTTAAGGACGACGTCCGCCGTGCCCGTGAGCTCGCGCCCAAGGGCATCAAGTACCTGGATGTCGGCACGTCGGGCGGCGTGTGGGGCCTGCAGCGCGGCTACTGCCTGATGATCGGCGGCGACGCTGACGTGGTGAAGCGGCTCGATCCCATCTTCTCGGCCCTGGCGCCGGGCGTGGGCTCGATCGAGCGCACCAAGGAACGCGAAGGCGAGAAGCAGCTCGATCCGCGCGCCGAGCAGGGCTACCTGCATGCCGGCCCGGTCGGCGCCGGCCATTTCGTGAAGATGATCCATAACGGCATCGAATACGGCATGATGCAGGCCTTCGCCGAGGGCTTCGACATCATGCGCCATCGCGCTTCGGAGAAGTTGCCGGCGGACGAGCGCTATGATCTGAATCTGGCGGACGTCGCCGAAGTCTGGCGGCGCGGCAGCGTGGTGACGTCGTGGCTGCTCGACCTGACGGCGAGCGCACTGGCCAAGAATGAGCAGCTCGAAGGCTTCTCCGGCAATGTCGAGGACAGCGGCGAAGGCCGCTGGACGATCGAGGCCGCCATCGAGGAAGCGGTACCCGCCGACGTTCTGGCCGCCTCGCTGTTCGTGCGCTTCCGTTCGCGCCAGCAGCACACCTTCGCCGAGAAGGTGCTGTCGGCCATGCGATTGGGTTTCGGCGGCCATGTCGAGGCAGCGAAGAAATAACCAAGGAGGATGCGATGCGCGTTGGCGCCTTCTATTTCCCGGCCGACTACGGAATCAATATGGCGGAGCTGGCGAAGGCGCTGGAAGACCGCGGCTTCGACTCGCTGTTTGTCCCAGAGCACACCCACATTCCGGCCAGCCGCAAGTCGCCCTTCCCGGGCGGCGGTGAGCTGCCCAAGCGCTACTCGCACACCCACGATCCGTTCGTGGCGCTCGCCTTCGCCGCCGCGGCCACCAAGAAGCTGAAGCTCGGCACCGGCATCCTGCTGGTGCCGCAGCATGAGCCGATCGTGACGGCCAAGGCCATCGCCTCGCTCGACCAGCTGTCGGGCGGCCGCTTCATCTTCGGCATCGGCGGCGGCTGGAACGTCGAGGAGATGGAGAATCACGGCGCGACGTACCAGACCCGCTTCAAGCAGATGCGCGAGCATGTGCTGGCCATGAAGGAGCTGTGGACCAAGGAAGAAGCCTCGTTCGACGGCGAGTTCGTGAAGTTCGACCGCGTCTGGTCGTGGCCGAAGCCCGCGCAGCAGCCGCATCCGCCGATCATCCTGGGCGGCGAGACCGACCATACCTTGCGCCGCGTCATCGAGTATTGCGACGGATGGTTCCCGCGCCCGCGCGGCGGCTTCGATGTCGTCAAGGGTGTGGCGCACCTGCGCCAGATGGCGGAGAAGGCGGGCCGCGACCCGTCGACGATCACCACCATCGTGTTCGGCTCGGCCAACGACGCCAAGGTGCTGGAGAGCTACGACAAGGCCGGCATCCAGAGCGCGCTGCTGGCGATCCCCGACGACAGCCGCGACGAGATCCTGCGCTATCTCGACAAGATCGCGCCGCTCGCCAAGGTGGCGCTGGCGGCATGACCGTCGCCATCGGCCTCGGCCTGATGGAGTTCCCCTTCGCCGGGGCGAGCGACTACTGGCGCTGGGTCGATCTCTGCGAGGCGGGCGGCATCGATTCGCTGTGGCAGACCGACCGGCTGGTAAGCCGCCAGCCGATCCTGGAATGCATGGCGGTGATGGCGGCGCTGGCCGGCCGCACGCGCCGCCTGCGTTTCGGCATGAACGTCGTGTCCCTGGCGCTGCGCGATCCGGTGCTGCTGGCCAAGCAGTGCGCCACCATCGACGTGTTGTCCGAGGGCCGGCTGCTGCCGGGCTTCGGCATCGGCAGCCCGCTCGGGCCGGAATGGGAGGCCCTCGACATCGACACCAAGACGCGCGGCCGGCGCACCGACGAGGCGCTGCAGATCATCGCCCGGCTGTGGCGCGAGGACAGCGTCGACTTCGAGGGCAGGCACTATCGGCTGAAGGCGGCGTCGATCTCGCCCAAGCCGGTGCAGCTCGACCTGCCGATGTGGATTGGCGGCTCGTCGGACGCCGCGATCCGCCGCACGGCGCGCTACGGGACCGGCTGGCAGTCCGGCGCCGAGCAGCCGGACGCCGTTGGCAAGGTTGTTGCCGCGATCAAGAAGGCGGCGGCCGAAGCCGGCCGCACGATCGACGAGGACCATTACGGCGCTGCCTTCCCGTTCTACTTCGGCAGCCCGGGCGATGGCGTCCTGTCGGCGGCCATGGCGGCATACCAGAAGCGG
>DATGZZ010000436.1:0-4915 GCA_035296945.1 Reyranella sp. | reverse complement strand
GCGGCGGCAATCTCACCGAGGTGCGCGCCAACCGCGAGGTGATCGTGTCGGGCGGCACCATCAACTCGCCGCACATCCTGCAGATCTCGGGCATCGGGCCCGCCCAGCACCTGCAGTCGCTCGGCATCCCGGTGGTGCACGACTTGGCCGGAGTCGGTGCCAACCTCGTCGACCACTACGTGATCCGCGTGGTGCATCGCGTGCACGGCACGCCGCCGGTGAACGAGATCGCCCGCTTCCCGCGCGTGCTGCCCGAGATCCTGCGCTTTGCCGTCACCGGCCGGGGCGCGCTCACCTTCGGCGTCACCACCGCACAGGTGTTCTGCGACAGCCGCGAGGGGCTCGCGTCGCCCGACCTGCAGCTGTTGTTCACGCCGGGCAGCACCCATCCCTTGAAGTTCGGCCAGCTCGACGAGCAGCCGGGCATGAGCTGCGTGGTCTGCGTCGTGAAGCCCGACAGTCGCGGCACCATCATGGCCGCCTCGGCCGATCCGTTCGCCCGGCCGGCGATCAAGCCCAACTACCTCACCGCGCACACCGATGAGCTGGCGCTGCTGGGCGGCACGCGCCATGTGCGGAAGATCTTCGCCGCACCGGCACTGGCGCAACACAGCAAGGGCGAGATCCAGCCCGGTCCCGACCTCCCAAGCGACGCCGACCTGCTGGCCTATGCCCGTCGTTCGGGCAACACGCTCTATCACCCGGTCGGCACCTGCAAGATGGGCGAGGACCCGCGCGCCGTGGTCGATTCGCGCCTGCGGGTGCGGGGCATCCAGGGCCTGCGGGTGATCGACGCCTCGGTGATGCCGACGCTCACCACCGGCAACACCAACGCCCCCACGATCATGATCGCCGAGAAGGGTGCGACGATGATCACAGAGGATGCGGCGGCTTAGCCCAGCAACCGGCAACGCCGCGTCGCCGCGCGGTATCGAACGCGCCCCTTTTGGTCTCCGATCAACGATGCAAAGAGCGGGAACGCCGAAGCGCAACGCAACCGATCGACTATAACTCCAGTACGCTCAATGTCAAGAACTTCGGTCACAATCTCCAGTTTCGCAGTCGTGAGTTTTGGCGCTCAGGGGCACGCCACGTCTGGCAGGGCCAACCGATGATCACACCATTCGTTGTGTCGCTCAGCCCCAATGCTAGCAATGCTTCCACGCAGTCACTTCATCGTGACCCGTGCAGTTGTGGAGCTGCAAATCCTCGCTTGGCCCCCCGCTGCAACCTGGCAACACCTCTGACCGCTACTCGAACTGCCTGGGCCTCAGCCCGGCGTGGAACCAGGTGATCATCGAGTAGATGTCGTAGACCGGCAGGCCGATCGCCTCCTGCAGCGCCGCCGCGTACGGCGGCATGTTGGTGCATTCGAGCACGATGGCGCCGATGTCGGGATGGCGGGCCACCAGGCCCCTGCCCGCCTCGACCACGTCCTGGCGGGCAAGATCGACGTCGAGGTCCTGTTTCTCGCCCTTGATCAGCACGCGGAAGAATTCGCGGCCGTTCTCGGTGCCGGCGATCGGCGCATCGAGCGGCACGCCGGCGCCTTCGAGATGCGCCGGCGTGAGGCTCTGCGCGCTCACCGAGACGATGCCGACGCGCTTGCCGGGCGGCAGGGTCGCCTGCACCCACGGCACCTGCATCAGCGACGAGGTCGCCACCGGCACGCCGACAGCGGCGGCGATCTCCCTCTGGAAGATCGACAGGAAGCCGCAATTGGTGGTGATGGCTTCGGCGCCGAGATCGACCAGGTCGGTCGCCGCGGCGACGAAATCCTGCAACAGGCCGGTGGCGCCGTTCAGCACGACCTTCTCCGGGCTGGCGCCCCGCACGACCCGGAAGAGAACCGGGAACGGCCAGGTCGTGCCATTGCCCATGTCGCCCGGGATGCGCGGAAAGCGCGCTTCCAGCATCAGGATGCCGAGCGGCGCGCCGTAGATCGACTTGCCACCGCGGGCGACGTTGGTGCCCGCCATCTCAGTCCACCTTTGCGCCGACGGCCTTCACGACATCGGCCCACTTGGCGCGGTCGCGCTTCACCGTGGCGGTGAACTGCTCGATGGTCTCCCAGCGCGCCGTGTTGCCGAGGTCGGCGAGCTTCTTCTGGGTCTCGGGATCGTCCAGCGCCACCTTGATCGCGGCGTTGAACTTCTTGGCGATCGCGGGATCGACGCCCTTGGGCCCGAAGATCGCGAACCAGGTGTAGCTCTCGTAGCCCGGCACGCCCGCCTCGTCGATGGTCGGGATGTCGGGGATCGCGGCCACGCGCTTCTTGGTGGTGACGCCCAGGAGCCGCACCTTGCCCGCCTTGTAGTGCTGCAGAACCGTCTGCACCTGATTGAAGATGCAGCACACGTCGCCTTTCAGCACGGCCTGGATGGCGTCGGGCCCACCCTTGTAGGGCACGTGCACCATGTCGAGGCCGGCCTTGTGGTTGAACTCGGCAAAAGCGAGATGCGTGCCCGTGCCGTTGCCGGTTGAGGCGTAGTTATACTTGCCAGGTGCAGCCTTCACCTTGGCGATGAAGTCCTTGATCGAGGTCGCATCGATTACGGCCGGATTGATCGTCAGCACGTTGGAGACGTCAACCAGGGTCGAGATCGGCGTGAAGTCGGATTCGACGTCGAAACTGAGCTTGGGGTAGAGCGCCGGATTGACGCCGTGCGTCGCCGCCGTACCGAGCAGGAAGGTGTAGCCGTCGGGCTGAGCACGGGCGACCACCTCCGAGGCGACGTTGCCGCCGGCGCCCGGCTTGTAGTCGATCACCAGGCGCTGATTGAGCGACTTCTCCAGCGAGGGCTGCAGCATGCGGGCGATCACGTCGACGCCCGAGCCGGCCGGGAAGCCCATCAGGATGGTGATCGGTTTGCTCGGCCAATCCTGCGCCCAGGCGGAAACCGCAGAGAGAAAGAGCGCGGCCAGGAACGCGGCAAACGAGCCCACGAGGGCCTTCAGCATGGTGGTCTCCTCAAGGAGCGGATGATTTGGCTGCTATGCTGCGGCAACGGAGGGAGAAACGCCATGGGCTACATGACCGAGGAGCGCCGGCTGATCCAGGAGACGGCGCGCGCCTTCGCCATGAAGGAGGTGCTGCCGGTCGCCAACAAGCTCGACCCGGAGAAGGCCGACATCCCGCCGGAGCTGATCCAGAAGCTGGCCAACATGGGCTATTTCGGCATCGTCATCCCCGAGCAGTACGGCGGCCTGGGGCTGGGCGTGTTCGAGTACTGCCTGATCACCGAGGAGCTGGCGCGCGCCTGGATGAGCGTCGCCTCCCTCATCGCCCGCGGCAACGGCCTGTCGGCCGGCCGCGGCATGACCGACGAACAACGCGCCGTTTTCCTGCCGCGGGCTGCCCGGGGCGAATTCTTGGGCGCCGCGGCCATGTCGGAACCAAATGTCGGCTCGGACTTGGGCGCCATCTCCTGCCGGGCGCGGCGCGACGGCGATGACTGGGTGGTCAACGGCAACAAGTACTGGTGCACCTTCGCCGACGGCGCCGACTACATCATGCTGGTCGCGCGCACCTCCGATCCGCCCGATCCCAAGCGCAAGCATGTCGGCCTGTCGTCGTTCCTGATCGAGAAGCCGCGCGGCACGCTGCCGCCGGGCGTCAAGGGCGCGCCCATCCCGAAGATCGGCTACTTCGGCTGGAAGACGTGGGAGCTCGCCTTCGACGATTGCCGCCTGCCGGGCTCCGCCCTGATCGGCGAGGAAGGCCGCGCCTTCTACTACATCTCGGCCGGGCTGGAGCGCGCCCGCGCCCACACCGCGGCGCGCTCGATCGGTCTCGCTCGCGGCGCTCTGGAGGACGCCACCGCCTACGCCCAGGAGCGCCGCCAGTTCGGCCAGGCGATCGGCGACTTCCAGAACACGCGCTTTCGGCTGGCCCGCATGGCGACCGAGATCGAGGCGGCGCGCCAGCTCATGTATTTCGTGTGCGACGAGATCGACCAGAAGCGCCGCTGCGACAAGGAGGCGGCGATGGTGAAGCTCTTCGCCTCGGAGATGGCCGAGCGCGTGACCTCCGAGGGGCTGCAGATCTTCGGCGGCGCCGGCTACACGACCCTGCACGCCGTCGAGCGCTACTGGCGAGACGCCAGGCTCACCAAGATCTTCGAGGGCACGTCGGAGATCCAGCAGCGGATCATTTCCGACCACCTCTTGGGCAAACCAAAGGCGGCGTGACATGGAACTCGACGCGCCGATGGCCCACATCGTCCGGGGCATCCTGATGGTCGGCGCCACCGGCGTCATCCAGGTCGTGGCGCAGCTGGCGCTCAGCCGCATGATGGATGTCCTGCCCTCGCCGCCCGAGTCGCGCTATCCGACGTTCTACATGCTCACGCACAGCGTCAGCGCCGTCATGATCCTGCTGATCGGCCATGTGCTGCAGGTGACGCTGTGGGCGGCGCTCTATTTCTACGATTGGGGCGCGTTCAAGAGCTTCGACACCGCGATGTACTTCTCGCTGGCGAGCTTCACCACGCTGGGCGCCGCCGAGTTGTCCCTGCCGCCGCAGCACCGCATGATCGGCGCCTTCGAATCGGCCGCCGGCATGATGATGTTCGGCTGGTCGACCGCCCTTCTGGTCGCCGTCGTCGTCCGCACCGATCGCCGGACCCGGCCCTAAAGTCTTTTGCTCATGTGGGTCACGACGCCGACCGGGAGCACTTCCTCACGCTCGACCTGGTAGCCGAGCCGACGATAGAGCGCGATGTTCTCGGCGAAACGCTGGTTGGTGTAGAGCCTGATCGTGCCGAAGCCAAGCTCGCGCGCGAGCACCTCGGCATGCGCCATCAGCTTGCGGCCAAGCCCGCGCCCCTGGAACGACGGCGACACGGCGACATTCTCGACCAGCAGGTGGTCGGCCTCGCGGATCGTCTCGATCAGGGCAGCAAGCGTGCCGTCG
>DATGZZ010000435.1:0-11014 GCA_035296945.1 Reyranella sp. | reverse complement strand
TGCTGGTGCTGCGCCGCATCTACCGCGCGCCCGAGCTGTTCCAGCTGCTGGCCACCTTCGCCGTCGTGCTGGTGATCAAGGACATCGCGCTCTTCACCTGGGGCGCCGAGGACCTGGTCGGCCCGCGCGCGCCCGGCCTCTCCATGGCGGTCGAGATCCTGGACCGTCGCATCCCCGCCTACGACCTGCTGCTGATCGCCATCGGCCCGATCGTGCTTTTAGCCATGTGGTTGCTGCTGACGCGCACGCGTTGGGGCGCGCTGGTGCGTGCCGCGACCCAGGACCGCGAGATGGTGGGGGCGCTCGGCGTCGACCAGGCCAAGCTCTTCACCTCGGTGTTCTTCGTCGGCTCCGTGCTGGCCGGTTTGGCCGGCGCGCTGCAGATCCCGCGCGAGCCCGCCAACCTCGAGCTCGACCTTTCGGTCATCGCCGACGCCTTCGTCGTCACCGTGGTCGGCGGCCTGGGCAGCATCGGCGGCGCCTTCCTCGCCGCCATCCTGATCGGCGTCGCGAAGGCCTTCTGCATCGGCGTCGGCACCGTCCACTGGTTCGGCGCCGAGATCAACTTCTCCAAGCTCACCCTGGTGGTCGAGTTCCTGATCATGGCGATCGTCCTGGTCGTCCGCCCCTTCGGCCTTTTGGGCAAGCCGCAGGCCCTGCAGCGCCTCGCCGCCGATCCCGCGCCGCCGCTCACCGTGCCGTCCTGGACCTTCGCCCTGGTCGGGCTGGCCCTGCTGCTCGCCGTGCCCCTCGCCGCCGACCGCTACGTCACCATCCTGCTGACCGACATTTTCTGCTTCGCCCTGTTCTCGGTCAGCCTGCACTTCATCATGGGCCCGGCCGGCATGGTGTCGTTCGGCCACGCGGCCTATTTCGGCCTCGGCGCCTATGCCGCCGGCCTCCTATTGAAGCGCGGCGGCCTGCCGATGGAAGCAGCGCTGGTGCTGGCGCCCCTGGTCGCCGGCGCCTTCGCCGTGGTCTACGGCTGGTTCTGCGTGCGGCTGTCGGGCGTCTACCTTGCCATGCTGACCTTGGCCTTCGCCCAGATCAGCTGGTCGATCGTCTTCCAGTGGGATTCCTTCACCGGCGGCAGCAACGGTGTGTTCGGCGTCTGGCCGTCGGCCTGGCTCGCCGGCAAGACGGCCTACTACTATCTGGCGCTCACCTTCTGCGGCGCCGGCATCGCGCTTCTGTGGCGCGTGCTGTTCTCGCCCTTCGGCTTCGCTTTGCGCGCCGGCCGCGATTCGCCATTGCGGGCCGAGGCGATCGGCATCGACCTGCGCGCCTATCAATGGGGAGCGTTCGTCCTGGTCGGCGCCTTGGCGGGCCTGGCCGGCGCCGTCTACGCCTTCTCCAAGGGCAGCATCTCGCCCTCGACCATCTCCATCGCCCAGTCGACCGACGGGTTGATCATGGTGCTGTTGGGCGGCGTCGAGACCCTGACCGGTCCGCTCGCCGGTGCCGCCATCTTCACCTGGCTGCGCGACGAGGTCGCCCGCCGCACCGAGTTCTGGCGCGCCGTCATGGGCGGGGTGATCCTGGCGATCGTGCTGCTCTTCCCGCAGGGCCTGGTCGGCGGCCTGAAGGCGCTGACGCAACGCTGGCGCGAGACGCGCGCATGAGTGCGGTCCTTCAGGTCGAAGGCCTGCACAAGTCGTTCGGCGGCGTACAGGCTGTGGCCGACGTCTCCTTCGCCGTCGACGCCGGCGAGCTGTTGGCCCTGATCGGCCCCAATGGCGCGGGCAAGAGCACCTGCTTCAACATGCTGAACGGCCAGCTCGCGCCCGATGGCGGCATCGTGCGCCTGGAAGGCCGCGACATCGTGGGCCTGAGGCCGCGCCAGATCTGGCGTCTGGGCGTCGGCCGCACCTTCCAGATCACCGCGACCTTCGCCTCCCTGTCGGTGCGCGAGAACGTGCAGATGGCGCTCTATTCCCACGCCGGCCGGCTCCGCTCGATGCTCAGCCGCTTCGGCACGGCCTTCGCCACCGAGGCCGATGCGCTGCTGGGCCAGGTCGGCATGCTCGACCAGGCCGGCCGTCCCTGCGGCGTGCTGGCCTATGGTGACCTGAAGCGCGTCGAGCTGGCGATGGCGCTCGCCAACCAGCCGCGCCTGCTGCTGATGGACGAACCGACCGCCGGCATGGCGCCCAGGGAGCGCGTCGCCCTGATGGAGCTGGCGGCGGGCCTGGCGCGCGCCCGCAAGATCGCCGTGCTGTTCACCGAGCACGACATGGACGTGGTGTTCAGCCAGGCCGACCGCATCATCGTGCTCGATCGCGGCCAGCTCATCGCCGGCGGCACGCCGCAGGAGGTGCGCGCCAATCCCGACGTGCGCGCGGTGTATCTCGGAGGCACGCACTGATGTCTTCGCTGGGGGCGCGCCACTCCAGTGGCGCGATCATCTTCGAGGCAAGCTATGACGCGCGACTGGAGTCGCGCGCCCCCAGCAAAGAGGAGCCCGCATGCTCCTCGTAAAAGACCTGCACGCCTACTACGGCCGCGCCCATATCCTGCACGGCGTGTCGCTCGAGGCGTCGGCGGGCGAGGTTGTGGCTCTGCTGGGCCGCAACGGCGCCGGCAAGTCGACCGTCATGAAGACCATCATGGGCCTGGTGTCGGCGGCCAAGGGCGAAGTGACGTTCGATGGCCGGCGCATCGAGCGCCTGCAGCCCTATCGCATCGCCCGGCTGGGCCTGGGCTACGTGCCCGAGGATCGCCGCATCTTCACCGAGCTCAGCGTCATGGAGAACCTCGCCGTCGGCCTGCAGCCGCCGCGCAAGGACGCGCCGTCGTGGACCGAGGACAAGCTGTTCGCGCTGTTCCCCAATCTCGCCGGCATGCGCGAGCGGCCGGGCGGACGCATGTCGGGTGGCGAGCAGCAGATGCTCACCATCGCCCGCACGCTGATGGGCAATCCGCGCTGCGTGCTGCTGGACGAACCGTCGGAGGGGCTGGCGCCGATCATCGTCGAGCAGATGGCGCGCTCCATCCATGCGCTGAAAGGCGAGGGGCTCTGCGTGCTCCTCTGCGAACAGAACCTGCATTTCTCCCAGGCGGTGGCCGACCGCGCCTATATCATCGAGAAGGGCCAGATCCGCTTCGGCGGCTCGATGGCCGAACTCGCGGCCGACGCCTCCCTCCGTGAACAGTATCTGTCGGTGTAGAGCATGTGTGTATTTCATCCGGGACCGCGGGCCTCCGGCCCGCTCATTGCTGGGAGCGCGGCACTCCAGTGCCGCTCATGCGGTGTCGAGGCAACAAAGATGCGCCACTGGAGTGGCGCGCTCCCAGCAAAGACGAAGATCATGAGCGGGCCGGAGGCCCGCGCTCCCAGAAGACGGTACTGATCATGGCTCCGCGATTCCTCACCGTCGGGATCGACGTCGGCGGCACCTTCACCGACCTTCTGGCGGTCGACCCGCGCTCCAACACCGTCAAGCTCGCCAAGGTGCCGACCACGGTCGACAACCAGGCGGTGGGCTTCATGGCAGCCCTCGCCGCAGCCGACGCCGACCCTGCCACCGTACAGGCCCTGGTGCACGGTACGACGACGACGACCAACGCTTTGCTCGAGCGCAAGATCGCCAAGGTCGGGCTGATAACCACCAAGGGCTTCCGCGACGTGCTGGAGCTCGGCCGCCGCACGCGGCCGCAACCCTATGGCCTGCGCGGCACCTTCATCCCGCTGATCGACCGCGAGGTCCGGCTGGAAGTACCCGAGCGCATGGATGCCGACGGCAAGGTTTTGACGCCACTCGACGAGGCGGCGGTGGGCGAGGCGGCGAAGAAGCTGCTCGCCATGGGCTGCGAGGCCGTGGTCATCCATTTCCTGCACAGCTACATCAATCCGGCGCACGAGAAGCGCGCCGCCGAGATCGTCCATGCGCTGTGGCCCAACGGCTACATCACGGCGGGCCACGCCATCCTGTCGGAATACCGCGAGTACGAGCGCGGCGTGACGGCGGCGGTCAACGCCTCGGTCCAGCCCGTGCTCGACCGCTATCTCACCCGCCTGCGCCTGGAACTTTTGGCTAAAAGCTTCGACCGCGACATCCTGGTGATGCAGGGCAACGGCGGCACCGCGTCGTCGCAGTTCATCGCGCTCTCCGCGGTCAACACCGTGATGTCGGGCCCGGCCTCGGGCGTGATGGCGGCAGCCTATACCGGCCGCGCTTCGGGCCATCCCAACCTCATCACCTACGACATGGGCGGCACCTCGACCGATGTCGGCCTGATCGAGAACGCCGTGCCGAGCGTGTCGGGCGAGCTCGAGCTGGAATATGCCATGCCCATCCATGTGCCGATGGTCGACGTGCATACGATCGGCGCGGGCGGCGGCTCGATCGCCACGGTCGACGCGGCAGGCATGCTGCGCGTCGGGCCGGAAAGCGCCGGCGCGCGGCCCGGGCCGATCTGCTACGGCCGCGGCGGGGCCGAGCCCACCATCACCGACGCCAATCTTGTGCTGGGCCGGCTCAATCCCGATCGCCTGCTGGGCGTCGACCATCCGGTGACCCTCGATCATGTGCGTGGCCTGATCGAGCACAAGGTCGGCCAGCGGCTGGGCCTCGATGCCGAGGCCGCCGCGGCAGCGATCCTGCGCATTGCCAACGACCGCATGGCCGGCGCCATCCGCCTGGTCTCGCTGTCGCGCGGCCACGATCCGCGCGACTTCGCCTTGTTCGCCTTCGGCGGCGCCGGACCGCTCCATGCCACGGCGCTGGCGCGCGAGCTCGGCATTCCGACCGTGCTGGTGCCGGCCAGGCCCGGCATCACCAATGCCCTGGGCTGCGTGGTGGCCGACCTGCGCCACGACTATGTGCGCACCATCAACAAGCCGCTGTCGGCGATCGACGATGCGACGATCGCCGGCATCTACGCCGAGCAGGCCGCCGAGGGCCGCAAGACCATCGTCAAGGAAGGCGTGCCGGTGCGCGAGCTTCGCCGCGTGCTGAGCGCCGACATGCAGTTCCAGGGTCAGAGCCACATCCTGTCGGTCGGCGTCGAGAACGAAACCATCGGCGTCGAGGGGCTGCACAAGGCGTTTGCCGCGGCCTACTGGCGCCGCTTCGGCATCGAGCTCGCGGAGATCCCGCCGGTGCTGGTCAACCTCCACACCGCGGTGATCGGCGTGCGGCCGGAGATCTCGCTCGCCGTGCTCGCTGCCACTGAGCGTGCGCCGACCCTGAAGGCCGCCCAGGCCGGCGAGCGACGCGTGTGGTTCAGCGACGGCTGGCACCAGACGCCGATCTACACCCGGGACAGGCTGCCGCTCGATGCCGCATTCGACGGGCCGGCGATCCTGGAGCAGCTCGATTGCACGACCGTCGTCGAGCCCGGCGATCATGTGACCCTGGACAAGCTCGGCAACCTCCTGATCTCGCTCCGTGCCTAGCCGCGCTTACCTCATCCTGAGGAGGCGCGAAGCGCCGTCTCGAAGGATGGGCAACAAAGATGGTGCTTGTACCCACCCTTCGAGACGCGCACTGCGTGCGCTCCTCAGGGTGAGGTCACTGTGAGTGGACTTCGCTCCTTTCACGAGGACCTGCTGCGGCTGGTCCTGGCGCGCAGCCCGATTGTCGCGACGATCGTCGATCGCTGGACGCAGATCGGCTTGCCGGACTGCTGGCTGGTCGCCGGCTGTCTCGCCCAGACCGTCTGGAACGATTCGTTCGGGCTGCCGGCCACGCACGGCATCTCCGATATCGATCTCGTCTACTTCGATGGCGAGGATCTTTCCGCAGAGACCGAGGCCGGACACGCGGCGCGACTCCGCACCCTGTTTGCCGATCTCGGCTTGTGGATCGACGTCAAGAACGAAGCGCGCGTGCACCTCTGGTACATCGAGAAATTCGGCAACGTCCTCGCGCCCTATGTCTCGACCGAGGACGCCATCACGACCTTTCCGACGACGGCGACCGCGGTCGGCGTGCAGCCGCGCGCGGATGGGCTTCATGTCTTCGCGCCTTATGGCCTGTCGGACCTGCTGGGGCTGATCGTGCGACCCAACAAGAAGCAGATCACGCAAGCGATCTACGATGCCAAGGTGAAGAAGTGGCGGGCCCGGTGGCCGGACCTGCGTGTCGTCGGGTGGTGACCACCGCGATTGTCCGACGGTTGCATTACGCTTAACCTGCTCACGTTCATGGATTCATGCCGAAGGGGGCAGCATGCTCATTCCGGATACCATCGCGTCGACGGTCGGGCCGTATGGCACGAACAAATGCCGGCCAGTCCACATCAGGGCAAGCGGAGAAGCCGCGGCGCTTGCCGCCACCGCAGCCGCCGCGCATCGCGAAGCGCGTGCGGAGGCCCGGCGCCAGCTCGCCCGCGCGGTGGCCCGCGTTCGCACCATCCGTTGTCCAAAGAAGGGTGGTTGCGCGGCGGGATGCCGGCAGGGGCGTACCATGAGGCTTGCCTGGGGCACACGACGGGCGCCAGCCAAGCAGTACGCCCAAATGTGGAAAGTGTGGGTGCGGGAATACAATGTCTTCCGCATGAATTGTCATTGTCCGGACTAGAGAATCGTCGACGTTCATGGCTGAGGAATCGCTGGCCCATCTCGCGGAGCGCTATCGCCGGTTCGCAACCGACGAAGCCCGCGGAGTTTCGCCGCACTATGAGCGCCTGGCAGAGGACATCGCCGCTTCGGCCGATATCCTGCGCTTCCTGATCGACCTGCCGCTAACGCGACGCCAGCCGAATCTCCTGCTGGGAGCGGCGACCCTGATCGCCGGACGGCCACCCGACATCGCGTTGCTGACCGACATGGTCGCTGGCCGCGCCGACGCGCTTCGCGCCACGATGCTGGCGCGCACCACCCAGACCAACGAGCCCGCGCGCTGCGCCGTGCTGCTGCCGCTGCTGGCGGCGTTGCCGCAGCCACTGGCCCTCATCGAGGTGGGGGCATCCGCCGGCCTTTGCCTGCTGCCCGACCGCTACGGCTACGATTGGGGGCACGTTCGTCTGGCGCCAGCCGATCCCGGCGCGCCCGTGTTCCGATGTACGGCGACTGGTCCGGCCCCGTTGCCCACCGCGCTGCCACGCATCGTCTGGCGCGCCGGTCTCGATCTCAATCCGCTCGATGTCATGTCAGATGAGGACATGGCCTGGCTGAACGCGTTGATCTGGCCGGAGCAGGAGGATCGCCGCGCCAATCTCCGCGCGGCGCTTGCCGTCGCGCGACGCGATCCGCCGCGTGTCGTGCGTGGCGATCTCTTGCGCGACCTAAAGCCCTTGATGGCCGAAGCACCGGCTGAGGCGACGCTCGTCGTCTTCCATACCGCGGTGCTGGCCTATGTGACCCCCTCGGAGGCACGCCAGGGTTTCGTCGATACCGTGCGCCGAGCGCGCGCTGTCTGGATCAGCAACGAGGCGCCGCGGGTCTTTCCCGATATCGCCGCACGGGCATCTCAGCCCGCGCCGCACTGGCGGTTTCTCTTGGCGATCGATGGCGAGCCAAAAGCCTGGACCGGTCCGCATGGACAGTCGCTAGAGTGGTTTCCCGGGAGTGAGGAACCACCGTGACCAGCAGGAATTCCTTCAAGTTCGTCATGCTGCCGCCGCAGACCGGGACGACTCGCGGTTGGGCCAGGCGCCTGGCCGAAGCCGTGCCGGAGGTCCGCGTGGTCGTGGCCGAGGACGCGGACACGGCCGCGCGCGAGATCGTCGATGCCGAAGCCGCCTTCGGCTGGCTCGGCAAGGACCTCTTGTCGAAGGCCACGAAGCTGCGCTGGCTGCAGGCGCCTCAGGCGGCGCCGGCGGCCGGCTACTATTATCCCGAGCTTGTCAGCCATCCTGTGGCCGTGACGAACTTCCGCGAGATCTTCAACGACCATATCGGCGCCCACATCCTGGCCTTCGTGCTGGCTTTTGCCCGCGGGCTGCACGTGTTCATTCCGCAACAGCTGCGCCGTGAGTGGAAGAAGAGCCCGCTGGAGACCGGCGACGTCGTGCATTTGCCCGAGGCGACGGCCCTGGTCGTTGGCGTGGGCGGCATCGGTGCCGAGGCCGCGCGCCTGCTCTCGGCCTTCGGTGTGACCGTTCTGGCAACCGATGCACGCCGCACGACGGCACCTGACGGGGTGGCCGAGCTGCATCCGCCGGATGCCCTGGATGACCTGCTGCCGCGCGCGGATTTCG
Organism: Reyranella sp.; assembly: GCA_035296945.1. Lineage (GTDB taxonomy): Bacteria > Pseudomonadota > Alphaproteobacteria > Reyranellales > Reyranellaceae > Reyranella. The sequence continues at coordinate 2,869 of DATGZZ010000435.1, read as the reverse complement.
TCATCCTGACGGTGCCGCATACGCCGGCGACCGAAGGTTTCTTCAACCGCGCCCGCTTCCAGCGCATGAAGCGGACGGCGTTCTTCATCAACATCGGCCGCGGCATGACGACCAGGCTGGATGACCTGGTCGCAGCGCTGCAAGCCGGCGAGATTGCCGGCGCTGCCCTCGACGTCTATGAGCAGGAGCCGCTGCCCAGCCAGCACCCGCTTTGGACATTGCCGAACGTGTTGCTGACACCGCACATGGCGGGACACGGGCCATACCTCGACGAGCGGCGCTTCGAAATCATGGCGGACAACTGTCGCGCCTTCGGTGCCGGGCAGCCGCTGCGCAACCAGGTCGACAAGGCGTCCTGGTTCTAGAGCAGAGCTTCTTTGGATGGAATCACCCACCGCCTCACCCTGAGGAGCGGCCTGCAGGGCCGCGTCTTGAAGGGTGGGCACCAATCTTGCTGTGGCCCATCCTTCGAGACGCCGCGCTCTGCGCGGCTCCTCAGGATGAGGTGTTTTTGGTTCGTATGATGTTTCGATCAGAGACGATCGTGTTCTAGTCAGCCCGCTTGGCACTGAGGCCAATGATCGGACAGTCTGAAAGAAAAGCCTGCCAGAAGCCGGGCTCCTGGCTTTCGGCCAGCTTGGCCTGGCACTCGACAAGGTCGAAGGCCACGAACCCCGCTTCGGCAAAAGCAGCGCGATAGGTGTCCGGAGACAGCCAGAAATTGTCGAATCCGAAGGTCGTGCCGTCCGGCTTGGGGAAGGAATAGCGGATGCGGGAACCCTCTCGGAGCGGCGTCTCCACGTCACGCAGGAATCCATAACCTGCATGGGACTGGAGGCCCCCGAAAGCCGTCAATGGGTTGTCGTTGATGCCGACAAGTCGTCCCCCTGGCTTCAGGTTCGCCGCGACCGTGCGCGCGAACGTCAGCAGTTCGGCGGCAGTGCGGGCGTAGTTGAACAGATAGCAGGCGACAACCAAATCGAAGGTCCCCAGCGTGCCCAGACTTGCGGCATCGCCGACCTGGTACCGAATGCCAAGAGGGGCTTCGCTTTCGCTCGTTCGCGCGCGCTCGACCATGCCGCTGGAGAGATCTACTCCCAATACGGAGGCGGCACCGCGCCTGGCAAAAGCGCGCGAGTAGGTTCCGTCGCCGCAGGGAAGGTCCAGAACGGTCTTGCCGCGAACGTCGCCTGCGAGGGCGAACAACGTTGGCGCCTCGACCACGATACGAAAGGGAAGCTGCTTGGAAGCGGCATAGTCAGCCGCAATGTCATCGTACTCGGCATGATGGGCGGCAAGTGAGGGCATGGCTGTCCAGGGATACTCCCGTCGGCAACGTCGCGTCGGCCAACTCAGTACAAGATTTACGTTCTGGCGACTATCGGGGCAAAGTAGTGTGGCGCGCACGCGAGAAGCCTCTTCGAGTTTGCGGGACGCGCCGCCCTGGAGAAGTCAATGAAGATCACCGACGTCGCCTGCCACATCCTGCAATGCAAGGTCGACAAGCCGTTCGTCTCGGCGCGCGGCTGGGTCTACGGCACGCGCTCGTCCTGCGTGGTCGAGATCTCGACCGACGAAGGCGTCACCGGCTGGGGCGAGTGCTACGGGCCGTCGGCGGTGGCCAAGACCTTCATCGATACCCAGTACAAGACGCGCGTGGTCGGCCGCGACCCGTTCGACGTCGAGGCGATCTGGGAGGACCTCTACAATCGCATCAAGGATTACGGCACGACCGGCATGGCGATCTCGGCCATCTCCGGCATCGACATCGCGCTGTGGGACATCATGGGCCGCGCCGTCGGCAAACCGGTGCACAAGCTGATCGGCGGCGCCTATCGCAGCGAGGTCATTCCCTACGCGACCGGCCTTTACTTCATCGACATGGATCGGCTGGTCGAGGAGGCCGTGGAGGAGGCGCTGGCGTTCAAGGACGACGGCTTTCGCGCCATCAAGATGAAGATCGGCCTGGGTGACCTCAGGCTCGATGCCAAGCGTGTCGGCGCGGTGCGCCAGGCGATCGGGCCCGACGTCAAGCTCGCGGTCGACGCCAACCACTGCTTCTCGGTGCCCAACGCCATCAAGCTCGGCCGCATGCTGGAGGAGCACGACATCCTGTGGTTCGAGGAGCCGATCAGCCCGGAGGACCATGACGGCTATATCGAGGTGACCCGCGCGCTCGACATGGCAGTGGCGGGCGGCGAGAACGACTTCACGCGCTGGGGCTTTCGCGACGTCATCGCCAGGAAGGCGATGGACATCGTGCAGCCCGATCTCTGCGCCGCCGGCGGCTTCTCGGAGTGCCGCAAGATCGCCACGCTCGCCAGCGCCTTCGGTGTCGAATGCGTGCCGCATGCCTGGGGCTCGGCGATCGGGCTCGCGGCCACGGTGCAGTTCCTGGCGGCGCTACCGGACCAGCCGCCGGCGTTCCGCCCGATGCCGCCGATGCTGGAGTTCGAGCAGACGCCGAACCCGCTGCGCGATCACCTGGCGCAGGAGCCGATCGAGCAGAAGAAGGGCATCGTCAAGGTGCCTGGCAGGCCGGGGCTCGGCATCGAGATCGATCGGGAAGTGCTGAAGAAGTACAAGGTGGCTTAGCCGTCATCCCAACGATCAAGCTCCTCTCCCTCGCTAGGGGGAGAGGTTGGGTGAGGGGGCTAGGCACGTCGATTCCCCCTCACCTAGCCTCTCCCCCTAGCGGGGGAGAGGAACATGAGGGAGACGGAGAGGAAGATGAGGCGTCTTCTTACGGTTCATGGCGCCTTCGCCAGTTCCGGATGCAGCGCGGCGGCGAGCTCGGTCGCGGCCTGCGGTGTGCGCGGGCCGAAGCCCAGCAGCAGCAGGATGTCGAACTGCAGAAGCTTGCCGGCGC